>CAISRK010000266.1 GCA_903887815.1 uncultured Bacteroidales bacterium
GGATCCAGTTTTTCCATAACAGAACAGGGATTTCAGCCTATTAAAAAATGTCTTTTTGTAAATCCGCCGGGTACTTCTGCTTTATCAAAAGCAGAGCGTAATGATCTGAAATCGATAAATAATTCAATTTCCGTATCGGGGATCAGCTATGATGAAATCACATCCAACAAGCTTTCGGCCAGCAAACTAAGCAGTTACGATCTGCTGATCATTCCTGCAGCTACAGCAAAACACCTTCTGCCAAATCAGTTAACTCTAATTAAAAATGCTGTAAATTCAGGGGTTGACCTGCTTTTCGACGGGGTTTCGAAACTTAATGAGGAACTTGGGATAACGCTGCAACAAAATTCCCTGCCGGTCAGCCGGATCCTCGACCTTCAGTTCCCCGGCATGCCTTTGTATTGGACTCATACCGCAACCGTGAGGCCCATTGATAGAACCGGGAAGAATTACAAGATTATATGCATCGATGATTCAACCAAAAAACCGATTGTCATCAGCGGTTCAGCCGGCAGAGGAAGGTTTGTTTATTTTGCGACTTATTTTGATCCCTTTACTACAAAAGGCTATTCCCGCTATCCTTTCCTTATTGAAATACTGAAGGGTGAATTTAAAATAATGCCCCTTGCTGAGCGCAAAACAATGGAAATGTATTTCGATCCAGGAATGCGCGATACGGTGAAAATCGAAAACCTGGTCCAATACTGGAAAAAGAATAAAATAAAACGCATCCATGCCGGAGGCTGGTATTATGATGAGGATTATGATTATGCAAAACTGATCAGAACCTGTCATGAAAATGGGATTCTCGTCTATTGCTGGTTCGAAACGCCTATGATAAGCAGGACCTTTTGGAACAAGCATCCTGAGTGGCGCGAGAAAACACCGTTCAACAGGGATGCAAACATCGACTGGCGTTTGCTGATGAACCTGGCAGATTCAAACTGCCGGCATCAGGTATTTACAGAATGGAGCACATTCCTGATCTTGAATGATTTTGACGGGGTGAACTTTGCCGAGTTATATTTTGAACCGTCGCCAGTTGGACCGAACCTTCCCGAAAACTTTACGCCCATGAACAAGTTGGTACGAAACCAGTTCATGAAACAGGCAGGATTTGACCCGGTTGACCTTTTTAATACTAAAAGCCTTCACTATTGGAAGAAAAATCCGGCTGACTGGAAGGCTTTTGCCCTATACCGGAAGAACCTTCTCTACCGGTTGAAAGATGATTTCCTGGGTTTCCTCACAAAAATGAAGGAGCAAAAAAAAGATTACGAAATCATGCTGACAGTTCTGGATGTAAGTCTCAAGCCGGAATTATCCGAATTTATTGCCGAAGACACCCGCAATACGTTGAAATTATATGAAAAATACGGGACAACAATGCAGATTGAGGACCCATCAAATTGCTGGGGGCTCACGCCGGAACGTTATGTAAAAATGGGGGACTTTTACCGGAAACAAATCCATGAACCCAACAAACTTCTTTTTGATTGCAATGTAGTTGCAAGTCATGAACTGGGCGAAGGTGGATTCCCTGCCGAAAAACCTACCGGCGAGGAGATACGGCAGATTGCCTATAATATGAGTTTGCATATTAGCCGTCCGGTCTTTTATTCCGAAGATGCCATTAATAAAAATGACTGGCTGAATATCAGCAATACATTGGCTCGAGACACAAAAATAAAGGCATTAAAGCCAGATACCTGGACTATACATTCTTCAAACACAGTTATTATCCATACAGGGCTTGCAGATGCTTCGCTGAAACTGGATGGCATTCAATGGCTTGCAGGCGACAGCGATGAGGTGATCATCCCAAAGGGCGAACACATACTTGGGATAAATCTTAACCCGGAGATTCAGCCCTCAATTAAAATTACACGCATTTCAGGCGAACTGGTATCGGCCTGTTTCAA
>CAISRK010000267.1 GCA_903887815.1 uncultured Bacteroidales bacterium
CCCAGGGATGGTCCTTTACATTTCAGTTGTCGCAGTCAGGACCTTGCGGTGCAACTCTCCCATATATTCAGCCCTTTTCAGTTCCTCCAGGGATTCCTACAAAATCCCAGTGTGATGCTGTGAGGACAATGATTGTGAACATTTCGGTAAGCCAGCCCAGGTATGATGAACATGGGAAATACCTTGGTGATTGCAGGGTTTTTTATGCCTGTAGCGAATGTACCGGCTCCGATATTGTAAATCCTCCGGCTTCTAATGCACCCGGAAGTGCATCGGTTGACGGGCTCACACAAGGCTCAGCATTTTTCACACCCCACGAAAGCGAAGAACTTCAACGCTGGATGAATGACTATATACAGCGAATGAAACTTTTGGCAATGCCCGGAACCATTCCGAACACAATAAACCTGAAAGACGTTCCTCTTACCAGCGACTATGATTTCAACAAATACTATATTGACCAGATGGTGCGGTTCGAAAAACCGGAACAGGGAGGTGTGGTGGACTTGTTGGGTAAAAAAGAAATAATTGATCCCAACGCTCCGGTTAAAACGACTGAACCCGTCGTTAAAGCTGAAACAGGCGTTATTGCAGCAACATCTGCTACAGTTCCACTATTCCGTGATCCCGATGAAGCTAAAATCGAAGCACTTTTCAGAACTCATTTTTCGCCGCTCGATCCTGATAAAGGTTGGTACAGCACGGAAGTGGGTTATGCTGAAGAGGCACCCTTTTTCACAACCAATCAGATGATCGAACTGGCAAATGCTGCCGTAGGAATCCCAATGGGTTTATTTATTGAAGGGACAGCCGGGTTTGTGGCTATCCCCGTTGTGAACCTGGTATTTGAGGATATAAAAGCCGGCGCACAGCTTGCCAGGCTCGTTTCGGGCGAAAATGTTGTTGTACCTTCCACTTCCCAGATCTTTGTGAATACTGCTAAATCATCAGCCCTGGCGATCGGGGGAAAATTAGTCGACGATAAGGGGATAGGCAAGCTGATAGGTTCAATGATAGGCAGTGAAGCAATGGAACTTTACGGCAAATCACCCGGGATAGCTGGTTCATCTGTTTCGGGATGGCAAATATACCAGGCACGAAAGCCTTAATTAAACTGCTCAAAAAGTAAAATAACTAAGGATGCTCAATACGCGGAAAACTGCATTCATTGCTTTACTGATATCTTTGCCATTTCTGGCATCAGGTGCATCATCAGGCGATTCCCTGCGTATAGAAGTTCTGCTGAACCCGCAAATGTGTATTGATGCACAGGTAAACGGCCAATTCATTCATTCACTGGAAATTACACCCGAACATCATATCCTGCTTTCAACTTCCGAAAAACTTTACGCTCTGGGCTGGGGAGGCCTGCTTCCTTTCGAGAAAAACGTTCCGGTAAAGTTAAACTCCTTTGCATATACACCCGATGGATTCCTTATGGGTGTGCAGGCCGGTGAACTGGTAATTTTCGATTCGCTGGCTAATAGGGTTAAGTTATTTGACCTGCCTGAAAAAGGCATGGAAATAGCATCCGGAAAATATGTAATGTATGTTTTTGAGAAAAATAAAGCAAAAAGTTCCCATATTTTATTTGCAGTAGCACGGGGAGGAAAATTTGCCAGGCTCCTCGAAATCCGCACTCCTATCCAGGCTGTAGCCGAAATGGGAAATTCCATACTTTTTGCATCCGGCAATTCCGTTTTTCGCTTTGCGCTAAAAAACCATGAACTTAAGGCATTGGTGACCCTTCCCGGGAAAAGGCAGGTGCGGTCACTGGCAGTTGATACGCTTACCGGCAGGATTTTCTTTTCGACCGACAGCATTGTATTCGCTTTTAAGGATTCTGTTATTTCAGTTGTTACGGATAAAACCGGTGGCATTCTGAAGTATTACAATAACGGGCTCATAATCTTCAACCCTGAGCGCAGCCTTTTACTTCGGATTACGGGTATTGAAGCCGGTATGTCGCTTGCTAATGAGGCCAAAAAGAATATTCCCGAAACCAAACCCCTAAATCAAATACTTACCAATGAAACAATTGCCAACATGGCAAAAAGCAGCCTGTCGGACGAACTGATCATTGATGTGATTAACCGGTCCCGGGTAGATTTCAACCTGAGTGTTGATGCAATGGTTGAACTGTCAGGTCAGAATGTTTCGTCAGCAGTTATCATGGCAATGAAACAGGCAATGAAAAAGCAATCAACCAAAACCCCTTAATAGAGTCGGAATGCATATGAAAAAAATCTTTATACTACTTGTCATACTTTTAATAAACGGTTTGCTGTTTGCCCAGGCTGACGATACGCTGACAAACAGGTCGGTTATTAAAATGACCAGGGCAAAACTTGCCGATGAACTGATTATTGATGTTATAAGGAGTTCGGTTGTTAAATTCGATCTGAGTGAAGATGGAATCAGCACCTTGAAGAATGAAACAGTAACTGAACCCGTTATTGAAGCCATGAAGAAGGCCGCCGGAACTCCTCAGGCCCCGGTTAGTGAAAAGCCGCCTGTTCCTGTCCAGGAAAAGACTCAGAATATACCTGCTTCTGCAGTGGTTCCTGCTGCTGTCCTAGTGCCTGCTCCAGCCGGAGTTTTTCCTGAGCCGGTTGTAAGTGATCAGAAGAGTATCTCAACAGAGGTGGTGGCAAAACCATCTGCACCAGTGGAAGTGCAGAATAAGCCAAAACCATTGACTCCTAAACAAAAAGGCAAAACTGAAACTATTGTACCTCCTGTAAAAATTGAAGCCTTGAAGTATTCAATACCGTTGAAAGATATTGTGAGTTTTCACGAAAAAGAGTTCCAGGATCTGACGAATTACATTATCCAGTGGGACAAAGAGATTATCGATACGACCGCTGCAATAAAACAGATTAATACTGACATTCAGCTGGTTGAAATCGATCTGACATTGAAAAAGAATGCTGCTACAACCAAATACTCCAGCCAAATTCTTACGCTGATTGCAAAACAGACATTCTACAGGTCAAGGTATAAACAGGCAAAAAACAACCTGATGGCTGTCGGAGAGGAAATCACTGGCCGTCTCGATGATATTGGCAATGAGAAAGCCCGTTCTTTGAGCAACACGTATGGCGAAACCCGGCAGCAGGTAAAATCGGCGAATGCAAACCCTGCAATAGTTTCAACATCAGCACCTATCACATTTCCGAATCTCCGGATTATTACCAACACAACCAAGTACCTTGTTCCGGTAACAGAAATATTAAACTGGCACCAGAATAAAATTTATGAGACCAGGGAAGTGGTCAAACAATACAATGCCAAGGTAGAAGACCTTACGGCAAAGGATGCTGAACTACTTAAGCAACTGGAACCTGTTAACCGCAAGCTCGATGAATATGGTCCAAAATCAAAAGCATTTAAAACCGAAATAGCAGCCTTAAAGAAACAAAAATCTGGTATTGAGAAACAGCGAAAAGCACTTGCTGATCAGATGGAGAACGATAGCAGTCAGCTTGCCGAATACCTGAAACAACAGATAAGTGATTGCCAGGATTCACTTAAAGAACGGTTTGAAGATATAATTATGAATGTTGATTACCTGTTCAAGGAGCAACTTAGCTATTAATAATACCATGTGCCTGTCTTTCAAGCGATCGGAATGGATTAATTGCAAAGCACTGTTTGCCGGTATATTATTGGCGCTGGTTTTTCCTTTAGTAGTTCATGCCCAGGATATAATTTACAAAATCGATAATAAAATTATTGAAGCCCGGGTGCTGAAGATTTCCGATTCGGAAGTTGAATACAAGCGTTTCTCCAACCCTGATGGCCCGACCTATTCCATCCTCAAAAAGCAGGTTAAAATGATCATTTATCAGAACGGCGAAAAGGATGTTTTCGATCAGCCGGCCAAAGAACAAGCTCCTCAAAAACCTGCAACCGAACCTGCAGTTACGAAAACCATTTCTGCACCTGTTGCGTATTCAGTTGTTTCATATGCAAACGCCAGGTCCCTCCTGCTTAACGAAAACATTAACAGTGCCATCGTGGTTTATGCCCAGCTTGTCGCAAAAGACACGGCAAATGTAAGCCTGGGATCCGAATATGCCTTTGCTCTTGCGCTTGGTGGCATTTACGATGCAGCTCTTGCCCGACTCGACCGGGTATGGAAACTCGAATCTAATAATCCTGATTTAAAGTATTTTACCTCGCAGGTGTTTTTGCTTATGGGATTCAACCAACTTGCCGCTGAATTCCACCTTGAATCGGATATCATTACTGTTCCTTCCTGGATAGCTGTAAAAGCGCCGGCATTAGTTCAAAAATACAAACGGAATAAACCATCACCTAAATCGGGCGCTCGTGAAGAATTGGTTAAAGAGTTTAAACGTGCCAACCGCCTGGCCGCCCAAGATGCAAACCTTCAATCAATAAGTGTGTTCGAAGAAATAACGGTTAAGCATCCCACCGAATTTCTTCCTTATGTAGGCTACAGTATAGCGCTTGAGAAAGTAGGTTTGTATACAAATGCGGCCAATTCCATCGAAAAGGCCCTCAATGTTATAGGTACCAGTCCCGAACAGGATGAAACGAGACAATATCTTGAAAAAAGGCTACTGGCTTTAAAAACCTTGAGTAATAGGACGGTTAATACCGGAAGTCCTCAGGTCATACCAACCAAAGTCACCGAACCCCAAAGCCGCCCTATGATGGCCTATGCAGGAGGAATGATCTATTCCAACTATTTTAATCTCAATACCAAACTCGGTTATTTCTTTACCGATAATGGCAATGTTTCGGTCAATATGGGTGTTACAAGCAGCGGGGGAAGTACCTTCCTTAACATGGGGCTGCTTTACTACCAGCGGTATAAAAAAGTTATGGTCGGGGGCTTTGGTCTGAGTGCCAACATCGGCAACTCATCGGCAACACTTTATATGAAAATATCGCCGGGTTTCAGCATCATGAACCAACAGAAATCATCGAGTTGGGATATTTTCTGGGATATAGAGGTGCCCTTTTCGCAAAAATATGCCACGGCTTTCGGGTTTTCGGTTGGCAAGAGTTTTTATTTTGGAAACAGGTAATAAAAGAAAAATGAAGAAATCGGTCACCCTGCTGTATATTCTGACAATCTGGATCCAGGCTGGTCATGCCCAGGATGCCGGTTCAAGTATAGAATCGTTCAGGTACAATGTATTGCCCTCGTTTATCACCTGCTTTTCCGCCGCCGATCTCACATTCAAAGGCCAGCTAAGGCTGTCGGCTCTCCCAAAATACGCGCAGTTTACTACAATGGAGAAAAAAGCAGTTATGGATAAACTAATCTATAACTGGCAGGAATCGCTTGTAATGGTAGAGTATGAATCAAAACGGGAACTCTGGGGTTGGAACAGCGAAGCACTGAAATCACTTCTCCTCGACTCCTGGGATATAAATACAATACCTGTTTCTCAGCCAACTTCTACAAACATTGCGCAAACTGACAATCATCCCTGGTTCTATTATGTTGGAGGAATGTTTACGCTCGATTCGTTCAAAAACATCAATATGGCTTTTAACACAAGCCTCGGGTTCTTCCTTCTGAAAAACAGGTGGGACCTTGCCGCCACATTTTCTGCCAGTATTTTGGGAAATGTCGAAGCGGAAGATGCTTCAAGTCAAATCAGTTCAGGCCTGCAGAGTAAAGTCTATTTCCCGGTTCCCAAGTACAGGATCAGCCCGAATATCGGGGCAGAAATTGCCTGGACCACGTCAAGTTATGCAGAGTCATCTGCTGTAACCTTTACCCCGGCGGCCTTGCTGGGTATCAGCTGGCATGTTGGCGGAGGCAGTCTTGATTTTGGATTGAAAATCAACAAGCAACCTACTGCTATGATCGGCTATACGTTTATTCCAAAACTAAAGAAATAGTCGGATTAACAGGTTTAACACACAAGCTTACAAAATATCTATTGGCGTGTGAACAGCCTTACCAATTCTTTGTGTTGTGGAAAAAAGCTTATAAGATCTTCACATTCCCCCAGCTCAAAATCGGAAAACTCGAACCCGGGGGCAACTGTGCAACCAACCAACGAGAATGTGCTTTCATCCAGGTTTCTGGCTGCAAACCAGCAGTTGCGGCTGATTGTATATTGCAAAAGCTGTCCATCCGCAAGATTTCGTCCAAGTTCAACAGTGGAGTACGATCCATCAGCGAAAATACAATGTATTACAACCGGGCTACCAAGATAGAAATGCCAGGTTTCGTCGGAGCGGATGCGATGAAACGCGGAGAAATCAGCTTTATCGAGCAGGAAATATATGGATGTTGAGAAACAATGGGCAGATGAATACCGTTCCGGCAGGCAATCGGTTTCGAATACATCCTGCGACCGGTAAACTTCGCAGAACCAGCCGCCTTCGGGATGTGCCTGTAATTTCAGTTGACTTATTACTTCGGCCGGATTATTCATTTTCAGGATTTTTTATACGTGGCGCTTTATCCGGTCGCTTTTCGTTTATCATATAAATCAAGCGGAACGACCAAACATTATTATACCAGTCTCGTACGTTGGGCTTACCGGTTTCGGAATCAATCACGGTGCGGGTTGCAATCTTGTTGAGCGAATACGAATACCTGGCATTCAGGATTAATCCTCTATAAACTCTTACCCTCACATCGCCGAAAGCCATCCAGTCGTCGCGGTCGAACACTTTTGTAAGCACCGAAACCGAATCGACCTGGTAACCATTTCTGAATTCTTCCGCTTTGACCAGACGGCCCCATGAAATCCCTGCTCCGGCCGAAACTATCTCACGATCCGTATATTGAACCATGAAAGGCACTTCGGTATAATTAAGTTTCAGATGGTAGGAACCATCGAGCGAATCGTTGAACTGCGCAGGAAGCTTACTGCCTTTTTGCGAGTAGAGTGTTTCGAGCGAAAGGGACCAATTCTTATAAACCGGTGCCACCACTCCTACTCCGGCAACCAGGCCAAATTTTTTGAATCCATAGGCTTCATCACCGTCAACCTGGCTAAGATTAGTACCACCAATGATTTCTCCTTTAAAAATCTGGGTGTAACCGCTCAGGCTGATTAGTATAAGACCAAAAAGGAAAGAAATAAAGAGTAGAATTCTTTTCATAAAACCAGAACGCTTAAAGCAGAAAAAGATTATGCATTGGTAAGAAAATAAAGGCTATTGAACGTTTTTCAGCGTAAGCTGGATACGTTTACGTTCTTTATCAACCTCAAGCACTTTAACACGTACTTTCTGGTTTAATTTTACAATGGTGTTCGGATCCTTAACATATTTATCCGCCAGCTGGCTCACATGTATAAGTCCATCCTGGTGAACACCAATATCAACGAAAGCACCGAAATTGGTAATATTGGTAACCAATCCTTCCAGTATCATCCCGGGCCGCAGGTCATCCATTGAATTTACATTTTTATCAAACTCGAAAAGTTCAAATTTCTGTCGCGGGTCGCGGCCCGGTTTCGAAAGTTCAGCCATTATATCGGTAAGCGTAGGTATCCCGACTTTATCGGTTATAAATTCCTCAAGCTTAATTTGCTTGCGTAACTCTTCATTCATTATAAGGTCCGAAACAGTGCAGCCTGCGGCCTTTGCCATACGGTTCACTATAGGGTAACTTTCAGGATGTACAGCGCTGGCATCCAAAGGATTATCCGACTCGCGTATACGAAGGAAACCTGCAGCCTGTTCGAAAACTTTCTCACCCAGACGGGGAACACTTTTCAACTGATCGCGCGATTTGAACATCCCGTTTTTATCACGGTATTCCACAATGCGCTGTGCCAGCACCGGTCCCACACCCGAAACATACGTCAGCAATTGTTTACTGGCTGTGTTCAATTCAACTCCAACCTTGTTCACACAACTTTCCACCACCAATTCCAGGCTTTTTTGCAACAGGTTCTGATTTACATCGTGCTGATACTGACCTACTCCGATTGATTTAGGATCAATCTTCACCAGTTCCGAAAGGGGATCCATAAGCCGCCTGCCAATCGAAACTGAGCCCCTGACAGTTACATCATAATCAGGAAACTCTTCCCGTGCAACAGCCGATGCCGAATATACTGATGCACCGCTTTCATTTACCATTAAGGCAATTAATTCGGTATCAAAGGGTATACGGCGGACAAGATTTTCAGTTTCCCGTCCGGCAGTTCCGTTTCCTATTGCAATAGCTTCAACCTTATAGGCTTTTACCAGGTTCTGAATTTTGGAAACAGATTGTTTCACCTCGCTTTGGGGCGGATGCGGATAAATAGTTTCATTGTGTATAAGCCGTCCCTGACGGTCGAGGATAACCACTTTGCACCCACTTCGGAACCCAGGGTCGATTGCAAGAACTGTTTTCTGGCCAAGCGGTGGAAGCATGAGCAGCTGGCGTAGATTTTCCGCAAAAACCCTGATTGCTTCTTTGTCAGCCTTTTCTTTGGCCATCTGTCTATATTCGGTTTCGATGGATGGTTGCAGCAGTCGTTTATAGGCATCCTTTACAGCCTCTTCAACCTGGTGTGACGATTCATTCGAACTCTTGACGAATAGTTTGTTCAATGCTTCTC
>CAISRK010000268.1 GCA_903887815.1 uncultured Bacteroidales bacterium
AGGCATCCCCGCCCGGCTTCATCGCAACCGGCTTCGGCAAACTGATCAGAAAAGGCCGACTTCAACATTTATATTCTATTTCAAAGGGATGACAAAAATTGACTAAACCTGAAATGACACTGAATTAAACCATTTAGAAAAATGATGCGTAACGCATTACAACAAAAAGCAGGAAATAAGCCAATGCCAGCATTTCGAAGATAAAAGGTCGCTTAACCATCGAAACACTTCCGGTTATAAAGAAAGCCATCGGAATTACAAAGAGGTAATTAGCCGAAAGTAACGGCCATCCGGATAGTAAAACCACTATAAGCGATGCCAGGCAATAACTGAACAGCACCCAGGCTCTCCTGCGAAGACTTATCAGTTTATCGCTTACAACATTCAGTACAGCCGTCATTGTAGCCAGTAAAACAAATACCGAAACTGTAAGCCATATGATAGTGATGGTCGACAATTTATCGGGTAATACCAGGTTGAAAAGCGATCCGGATATTTTTCTAAATCCATACATCAGGTTATCGTTCCAGAATAAACCGCTGATATAGTAGATCCAGGGCAAAATGAAGCCTATAAATGTAATCACATATTCGCGCCAGGCTGAAATCCGGTACGAAACCAGTGAAAGCCAGAGTAAAACCAGCATGTAAACCAACGGAAGGTAGAAAAGTGATGCTATAGCAACAGAGAATGCTGCCGTAAATACCTGCTTGTATGAAGCCTGCTTTCCGTACATCCCGAGAATGGCATTTAAGGCCAGAATCACAAACAAACCTGCAGGTAAAAGTGCATGAAAGGTCTGGAAACTGCTGTTCCAGCTGAATGCAAGCAAAACAATTATTGCAGGTATAAAATTAGCCCTACCGAAAAAGCCGTTTGCCTGAAAAATATAGAATAAAACCACTGCCTGAAACACAATGAGCAATAAGGCAATGCATACAGCCACGTATGGCAGGTTTTGCATCAGTGACGCAATAACGGAGTATAACGGGCCGTCATCCGGCGAGGTTACAGCCTGTATTGGGTTCAGAAAAGCAGGTATCCACAGCCACGCTGCCAGTGCTGTAAATATTGAAAACTGAACAAAAGTCCCTGATTTTGAAATCCACCTTAGCATAAGCTTCTCCGTAAATAAATTTAAATCAAATCCCTGCCGATATCGCGACGGCAGTATAAATCTTCAAAATGGATCAGAGCAACCGATTTTAGCGACTGATCAACAGCGGATTTGATATCATCAGCCAGTGAAGTTACTGCTATTACCCTGCCCCCCGACGAAACTACCTCGTTATTTGCTGCAGTAGTCCCAGCATGAAACACAAGGCTCCCGCTAACTTTATCGAGGCCTGAGACTATTTTCCCTTTCGAATAATCGCCGGGATATCCGCCCGAAACTATCATAATACAGGCTGCTGTGCGGGGATCAATATCAGGTTTAATTTCCGAGAGTGTGTCGTTAGCAGTAGCTATAAATATTTCGAGAATGTCGGTCTTAATCCTGGGTAAAATAGCTTCTGTTTCAGGGTCACCCAGGCGGACATTGTACTCAATTACAAACGGCTCACCTTTCACATTCATTAACCCGAAAAACAGGAAACCTACAAACGGAATGCCATCTTTCTGCAAACCGGCAACCGTTGGTTTGATGATCCGTTCTTCAACCTTCTGCATGAAATCCCTGCCGGCAAACGGCACAGGCGACACGGAGCCCATTCCGCCGGTATTCGGACCGGTATCGCCCTCGCCAACCCTTTTGTAATCCTTGGCTTCGGGCAAAACAAGGTATTCTTTGCCATTGGTAATAGCAAATGCCGAGAGTTCGATTCCATCGAGGAACTCCTCGATAACTACCCTTTCCGAAGCCTTGCCGAACTTATGATTTTCGAGCATTTCGGTAAGTTCATTCTCAGCTTCTTGCAGTGTTTTGCATATCACAACTCCTTTGCCTGCTGCAAGTCCATCGGCTTTGAGCACAAAAGGAGCTATTAAAGTCCTCAGAAAAGCAAATCCATCAGCTAATGTATCCTTGGTAAATGTTCGGTATGCCCCGGTTGGAATTCCGTGCCGGATCATAAACTGCTTTGCGAAATCCTTACTTCCTTCGAGTTGTGCACCGGCCTGTTGCGGCCCAATGACCGGAATATTCTTTAAATCTTCATTTGAAAGGAAAAAATCATGGATTCCACGCACCAATGGCTCTTCGGGGCCTACAATTACCATACTGATTTCGTTATCCAGGACGAACTTCCGAACACTATCAAAATCAGTTCCGCTCAGGGGAACATTCGTTCCCACCTGCGAAGTGCCTGCATTACCCGGGGCAATAAACAGCTGGTTCAGCAAGGGACTTTGTGCAAGTTTCCAGGCTATGGCATGTTCGCGTCCGCCGCTGCCGATGAGGAGTATGTTATTAAGATTCATTTACTTAAATAAGGGATTGGAGAGTTTCTGGTTGCTGGTTGCTGGTTGCTGGAAGCTGGTTTCTGGTAACTGGTAACTGGTTGCTAATTGCTAATTGTATGCTGCTCTGCACTGGGCACTGG
>CAISRK010000269.1 GCA_903887815.1 uncultured Bacteroidales bacterium
AGCAGTTTCCTGAATTATTGCCTTTCGACCTACATGGACGACCTGTTATTTTCCACTTTTGATAAAAAGCACAAATACAGCCTAAGCGATACCAGCTGGTATTACTTTAAGAAAAACAACTGCGTAATGATGTATGGGCTCTGGCTAAGGGCGAGAATCCTGGGGCTTGATTACGAAAAATTCCTTCCGCAGATAAAGGAATGGGGCCACCTGGTCGAAAACATACAACTTTACGACGATCTGAAAGATATGAGTTCCGACTGGAATTTCCAGCCCAATTACCCGATTACCCTGAGTTACGGGTACTTCAGGGAGGAATATTTATGGTTTGTTGAAAACATGAGCAAATTCAAAGGATGTTGTACCTCAGCCGAAGTGGTCGATCTGAGTATTGCAATGCCGAAAACGATTTCCCACACTATGCTTATGAGCAGGTATATGGGCGAAACCGATTTAACCTGGTTCACAAAATTCGCAACCAATTATTGCTGGAACCAGAACTGGAACAGCGCTTTCCTGCCTTTGAACGGCCTGAAAAAGACAAGCTCGCGTATTTTACCTGAATACCTGCAACAATCTGATAATCAAAAAGTAAAAAATGCTGTTTCGCCCGAAATCAACCTGGTTTTCAGCATTATGGCGAAAACATCAGCCTTGTTTAGCGAATTCGACAACAAGGACTTCTATTTCGATTACCTGCTTATGCTTTGCCTGCACGAACGCGCTTTTAGCCGAAGTTTTTATACACGCACACCGATTATTGATTCCTATAACCTTGTTTTCCGGTTCCAGTTTATGAGCACAGGATACAAAACAAGGCTACTCAACCGGTATATGAAAATGAAATGCAAAGCTGTAAGCACGATAATCAACCAGCATAATAGCGTCAGCCAGCTGTTGCCTGATGATTTAATCGATTACATTTGCCATAACTGGATCGGTATTGGTAACAACAAAGAAATAACTGAACTTACTGATAACGTTGCGCTTATTGAAATTCGGCCATAACTTAACTAAACGGGAACAGGACTGAAGGCTAGGTATCTGCTGCCACAATACATTCATCAAATACGGAAAATGAAATATCTCATCTCAATCATACTTATTACACTTGCCCTAAACTCCTTTTCACAGGATTTTGCCCAGTACGAAAGCATACCTATGAGCACCGCCGCTGAATACCGCAGGGCTGAGCCCCAAGTTGCACTGGCAGCGGACTTTGTTTATAATGTCCCTATCGAAAAAACGAATCTGAACCGGAAAAATGCCCTTTCGTTTATTATAAAATGGATGAGGGGAACTTCGGATTATGCGTTTGTGGTCGACGAATCGCTCAAGAAGATTACTTACAATGACCAGGATTTAGCATCGGTATATTTTGCCTGCCTTGCCAAATCGGCCCTTCAAAAAGGTAAAGATGCTGACCGCGACGAGATAAGAACCTACTCCTACATACTGTTTGCAACTTATTGCGAAAATCCTGATAACAATTACGTTCCAAAAGGTGAGATGAAAAGACTTGTTGACGCCAAAAACAAGGGACAAATGAAGGAATTTCTTGAAACGAAAAAAGCGAAATAACCATAAGGATAGTCTGTTATTTGAAAAGGAAGATAATAGGAATGGATTCCGGTCTTATTGTAAAGAAAAAATACTGCAGTTTTAATTCCCAATTGCCCATATAAAACAGTTTATCGGCGCAAACAATAAGCATACCGGACTGTTATTCTATACCGACAAATCAACCTTTAACCATAGCGTGTAAAACTACCCAAAATCATGTCCGGCAAAATAATCGAAGTTCGACACCTCGCAAAAAAATTCAACAGGACTGTTGCTGTTGAGGATGTGAGCTTTGATGTATATGCCGGTGATGTTTTCGGGTTCCTGGGGCCAAACGGTGCAGGGAAAAGCACAACCATACGGGCCATGCTTTCGCTTATTACTCCCGATGCCGGCGAAATATTGCTTTTCGGACTGCCGCTACCAACTAACCGGGGTGCCATCCTGTCGAGGATCGGTTGTATTGTCGAAAAACCCGATTTCTACAACTATCTTTCGGCAGAGAAAAACCTTGAAGTATTTGCCCGCATTTCGGGATCAGCTGTTTCAAAGAAAAAAATCAGCGAAACAATTGAATTTGTCGGCCTCAAAGGAAGAGAAAAAGATAAAGTCGGGCACTACTCGCACGGCATGAAACAAAGGCTTGGAATAGCCCAGACCCTACTCCACGATCCCGACCTGATTATACTCGACGAACCTAATACCGGCCTCGACCCGCAGGGCAGTATCGATATCCGCAACCTTTTGCTTCAGTTAAAAAACGAAAAGAATAAAACCATACTCCTGTCGTCACACATCCTAACCGAAATTGAACTGATCGCGAACCGCATGGTTATTATTGCCAAAGGAAAATCGATTGTGCAGGGAAATGTTGCCGAATTACTCAACGAACAGGATCTAATCGTTTCGTTCGAAGTGGATGATCCCGAAAAAGCAATCCGGGTTTTAATGAAACATCTTCCGGCTGAAGCGATTGGGAAAATTGAGAATAAAATTCTGCAATTGAATATTGGGTACCCGCTAATTCCTCAGGTTAACCAATGGCTGATTGAAAACGAAGTCAAAGTTTTTGGAATTGACACCAAGCGGAAACTGGAGGATTATTTTTTAAAACTGGTCAACAGCTGATGTTCTGGAAAAGCACATATAACGAATTGGTTAAGATTGCCGCTAAACCGCGCTCGTATATTGGTATGGCTGCAATAACAGTGCTGGTTGGGGTGATTTTGTTTGCCATGAAAGTGGATGGCCGGTCCTATATCGCATTTATCACAGCCTCGTTCGAACAAACTTTATCATTCGGCGGAAATTTACTCAACGGCAACCTGATGGCCTTCCTGGTCCTGCAGACTTTAATTATACAGGTGCCTTTGCTTATTGCCCTGGTTACAGGAGATTTAATTTCTGGTGAAGCCGCCTCCGGCACCCTTCGCATGCTCGCCACAAAACCTGTTTCACGAACAAAAATACTTCTCTCCAAATTTACCGCAGGTAATGCCTACACACTTATTTTCCTGGTCTGGCTCGGAGTGCTTGCAATAGGATTGGGCAGGCTGCTTTTCGGCGAAGGCGACCTAATGATTCTAAAAAGCGATGGCCTGTATATACTACAGAACAACGATGTGATGTGGCGATTTTTATGCAGTTTTTTTATAGCATACCTTGCCCTGGTTACCGTGGCAACGCTTTCAATCACACTTTCATGCTTTACCGATAACTCCATAGGGCCTATTGTCACAACCATGGCCATTATCCTGCTTTTTACCATTATCGGCACCCTTGATGTTCCGGTTTTCGATAACATACGGCCGTTTCTTTTTACCACCCATATGGCTTCGTGGCGAAGTTTCTTTTACGATCCCGTTCCATGGAATGAAATTACAAATTCAGCAGTCATTTTGTTTATACATATAATAGCCCTGCTCGGAATTGCCTTATACAAGTTCAATAGAAAAGACATCCTGTCATGAGAAATATGGACCGAAAAGGAGGATTGCTGGTACTGGCTTTTTTATTGCTTTCCATATTGCCGGTGGTTGCTCAGAAATCGCCCGCGCAGATGTTGCGTGCCGTATATCAGAAATTATCGAAAGTTAAGGATTACACTGTCGAAGCAACAATCAGGGCCGATATCCCACTGATAAAAATATTACCGGTGAATGCAATTGTGTATTTCAAACAGCCCGACAAGATCAAAGTTGAATCGAAAGGAATAGCCATATTGCCACGCCAGGGCTTCGGCGACCTGTTAAAAATTATCCGCGATACATCCTCGTACACTGCAGTTTTTACGGGAAAAGAAAAAATCGGCGTATCCATTACGCAGATAGTGAGCATAATTCCAAATGCCGATACCGGCGAACTTGTACTGGCAAAATTCTGGATTGATTATGCCCGCAACCTGGTTTTGAAATCGCAACTTACCACACGAACAGCTGGCACAATGCAAATCGAATATTTTTACACTACGCAACTTGCCCTGGGCCTGCCCGATAAAATGATATTCATGGTCGATATCAAGAAATTTAAAATTCCTAAAGCCATGGCATCCGATGCCAATACAGCGCCACGCCCTTCAAAAACAAATGAAAAAGAAGGCAAAAAGGGAGTAATAACAATTGAATTGAAAAATTACAAAATCAATACAGGCCTGAAAGATTCATTTTTTATACAGAAGTGAGTGGACGGCTTGGGTTGAGGGGATTGAAGGGATTGATGAGTTTGATTGAATTGTTCAGAATCCGGGGCTTTGTCGGGGAAAACGGAATAATAAAAATATCAGATCAGGTATTCAAAAAGGCTTTCGTGTTTGTTTACTTCCGTGAAAGCTACCTTATGCTTTTTCATATTTGCCAGCAGTACGGCATAGTCAGCCGGGGCTTTCATTTCGATCCCAACCAGTGCCGGTCCGGCTTCGCGGTTACTTTTCTTGATAAATTCAAAACGCGTTATATCATCGTCGGGGCCAAGCACATTATTTACAAAATGGCGTAAGGCACCCGCACGCTGCGGAAACCGTACAAGGAAATAATGTTTCAGCCCTTCGTACAACAATGAGCGCTCCATGATTTCCTGCATGCGGCTTATGTCGTTATTGCTTCCGCTAACTATACAAACCACGGTTTTCCCCTTCAGGTGATCCTTATACAGTTCAAGTGCTGCAACCGACAAAGCCCCGGCAGGTTCCACCACGATAGCATCCTCGTTGTAAAGTTTTAAAATTGTGGAACAAACCAGCCCTTCGGGGGCCAGAATCATTTTGTGAATACGATCTTTTGCAAGCTCAAATGTATGGGTGCCTACTTTTTTTACTGCAGCACCATCAACAAACTTATCAATAGCATCGAGAATTACGGGTTTCCCGCTCTTCAACGCAGCAACCATGCTGGGTGCGCCTTCGGGTTCAACGCCTATAATTCGTGTACGGGGACTTTTCAGCCTGGCAACTTCCGATATCCCGGCAATTAAACCTCCACCACCGACAGGTACAAAAATGAAATCAGGATTTTCAACCTTTTGAAGGATTTCTAGCGCTACAGTCCCCTGCCCTTCAATAACGCGGAAATCATCGAAAGGAGGAACAAAGGTTTTACTGTTTTCGGCAGTGTAATCGAGTGCTTCTTTTAAACAATCGTCAAAAGTGTCGCCGGTCATTACCAGGTCGATCCATTCGCCCCCGAACATCTTCACCTGATTCACTTTCTGCTTTGGCGTTGGGGTAGGCATAAAAATCACACCTTTAATTCCCAGGGATTTACAACTCCATGCAAACCCCTGGGCATGGTTCCCGGCACTGGCGCATACAACCCCGGCAGTTTTACGTTTAAGGCTTAACTGGCTGATCATATTGTAGGCACCCCGTATTTTATACGAGCGTACAACCTGCAAATCTTCGCGTTTCAGGTATACTTTGCATTTGTATTTTGCTGATAATGATGCATTAAGCTGCAAAGGAGTATTGAGTACTGCAGGCTTCAGCCTTTCGGCTGCGGCTTCGAAGTTGAAGATATGAGGAGTTTCGGGAGGCGACATTTTTTCGGTTTGTTTTTAATTTCCTTCTTAAAATTGAAGGTGTGCGGGAAATGGAGACAAGGAGATAGGGAGACAAGGGGACAAGCAGAAAAACTTAGGTCAAAATGCCAAGGTTAAAAGTTAAAGTCGATAGCGATTGTGAAACACTGAAACCCTAAAACTCTGAAACCTTTTAAACCCTATATCCCAACCCATAACACCTAACCTCCTGGCTAATTATTTTCCGGTCTCAGCTTACGCACAGCTGCTCCGGCCACCCACATTTCCGATTCACGCAGTTCTTTCAGCTCGACTTCAAGTTTTTCGCGGTAATCGGGTTTACTGTTCGAATCGATTGATAACTGGGCCTCGTTGCCGCTGGCTACTTCGCTATACAATTCTTCGAAAAGGGGTTTAGTTGCATCGCGAAAACGCTTCCACCAGTCGAGTGCCCCACGCTGTGCAGTAGTGGAGCAGTTGGCGTACATCCAGTCCATCCCATTCTCTGCAACAAGCGGCATCAGGCTCTGGGTCAGCTCTTCAACGGTTTCGTTAAAAGCTTCGGAGGGCGAATGGCCTTTGCTGCGCAAAACATCATACTGCGCGGCAAAAATTCCCTGTATGGCACCCATCAGCGTTCCGCGTTCGCCGGTGAGATCGGAGAAGACTTCGCGTTTGAAATCGGTTTCGAAAAGATATCCTGATCCGACCCCAATTCCCAACGAAACAACACGTTCCCATGCATGGCCGGTTGCATCCTGGAAAATAGCGTAACTCGAATTAAGTCCTCTTCCCTGGAGGAACATCCGCCTCAGGCTGGTTCCTGAACCTTTGGGTGCTACTAGTATAACATCAACATCAGCCGGTGGAATAATTCCGGTGCGCTCCTTATAGGTTATACCAAATCCATGCGAAAAGTAAAGGGCCTTACCGGCAGAAAGATTTTTCTTAATGGTTGGCCATAATGCGATCTGGCCGGCATCGGACAACAGGAATTGTATGATTGTTGCACGCTGGCAGGCTTCTTCTATTTCGAAGAGTGTGTCACCCGGTACCCAACCATCGGCAACGGCTTTGTCCCACGATTTGGTACCTTTACGCTGGCCGATGATCACATTAAAACCATTATCACGCAGGTTTAACGATTGTCCGGGGCCCTGCACCCCATAACCGACTATCGCAATAGTTTCATTTTTAAGCGTTTCCAGCGCTTTAGCCAAAGGAAATTCTTCCCGGGTAACTACATTTTCTTCAGTTGATCCAAATTTAATTTTTGCCATTTTGTTCTTTGTTTATTTGTATTAAGATTTTTTTTGTCGGAAGCCGAAGCGAAGCGGAGGTGGTGCATTGCGCCATCGGAAGTCCATAAGAGTCCATCGTGATGGATACATTATTTTTTTGAAGTACGTAAACTGCGGCGCGACTCCATTTTCTCCAGAAGGGCATCCCTTTCCCTCAGGAATTCCGATAGCTTTTCGATAGGAGAGCGGGTTATTGCAACACGGCCCGAACGGATAAACTGTAAAACACCGTATTCAACAAGCCCGTTGAAAAGGTCCTGGGTTTCTTCTTTATGGCCGGTTTTTTCAATCACGGTATATTCGGGAGTAATTTCGAGGATGCGGGCATTGTGCTGCCTGATCAATTTCTCGAGTTTGTCCGATTCCATCAGGGCCTGTGTAGGCACCTTGTATAAGGCAATTTCCTGAAAGATCATCTCTTCGTTAGTATGATAAAAGGCTTTCAGTACTTCCACCTGCTTTTCGATTTGCTTCGTAATGTTTACAACCTTTTCTTTTTCATCGTTTACAACAATAGTCAGCTTCGAAATTCCTTCAATAGCCGACACTGATGCCGTTATGCTTTCGATATTAACTTTACGGCGGGTGAAGATGATGGTGATACGGTTCAGTAAACCAATATGGTTTTCACTGTAGGCTGATATTATGTATTCTTGTTTCATTTTTCAGGATCATTAGTTAATACGGTCTATTTAACATCATCAGCACAAAGCAGTATGTCAGAAACGGAAGCGCCGGCGGGAACCATCGGGAAGATATTATCTTCCTTTTCAACCATAATTTCAAGCAGGTAAGGCCCTTTGGCTGCGAGCATGGTTTGTAAAGCACTTTCAAGGACATCGCGCGATTTAATCATTTGCCCCGGAATCCCATAGGCATCAGCTACTTTGACAAAATCGGGGCTGAAAATTTCGGTAAATGAATATCGTTTCTCAAAGAAAAGTTCCTGCCATTGCCGCACCATTCCAAGAAAATGATTATTCAGGATAACAATCTTTACAGGTAGATTCTCCTGTGCTATTGTGCCTAGTTCCTGTATGGTCATCTGCATGCCGCCGTCGCCGACAAAAAGAACCACTTCACGGTCTTTCATTCCCAGTTTGGCTCCCATGGCTGCCGGAAGCCCAAAACCCATGGTTCCTAACCCCCCGGAAGTAATATGGCTGCGCGAGGTCGAAAACTTCGAGTACCGTGCAGCTGCCATCTGATTTTGACCAACATCGCTCACAACAACTGCAGTATTATTGGTGAGACCGGCCACTTTATTTACAATCTCGGCCATACTCAGCCCTGCATTTGTGGGGTTGAGTTCGGACTGGATAATTTTTTCAACCTCCACATCATGTGCCTGACTGAACTCCCTGATCCAGGAAGGATATTTTTTCTTTTTTACTAAAAGTTTCAACAGTCTGAGGATGCGTTTCGCATCCCCCAGCAAGGCAACATCTGTTTTAACAATCTTATTGATTTCTGCAGGATCAATTTCGATATGGATGATTTTGGCCTGCTTTGCATACGTATTCAGGTTGCCTGTCACCCGGTCGTCGAAACGCATTCCTACGGCAATCAGCACATCACATTCGTTGGTTTTGATATTCGGGCCGTAATTGCCGTGCATGCCAAGCATGCCCATGTTCAAAGGATGATCCGTGTCGAGTGCCGACAAGCCGAGTAAAGTCCAGGCTGCCGGAATTCCTGTTTTTTCAATAAAACTTTTAAGTTCGCTTTCCGCTCCCGATAAAAGCACACCCTGTCCGAAAACCAGGAACGGCTTTTTGGCCTCGTTTATCAGGACGGCCGCCTGGTTCAGCTTTTCCTTATTTACAGGGAATTCGGGAATATAGCTTCGGATTTTATGGCATTTGGCATATTTATATTTCAGTTTGCCGAACTGCGCATCTTTTGTAATATCAATTAAAACAGGACCCGGCCGGCCGGTAGCAGCAATATAGAATGCCTTTGCTATTGTTGAAGGGATTTCGTCGGGCGACGTAATCTGGAAATTCCATTTTGTAACCGGCATCGAAATACCGATTACGTCAGATTCCTGGAAAGCATCGGAACCTAAAAGGTGCGAACCGACCTGCCCGGTAATGCAAACCAGTGGCGTTGAATCAATCATTGCATCGGCAATGCCTGTTATCAGGTTAGTGGCACCGGGGCCCGAGGTTACAAGACAAACACCGGTCTTGCCGGTCGCCCTGGCGTATCCTTGGGCCGCGTGTACCGCTCCCTGCTCGTGCCTGGTGAGTATATGGCGCAATACATTCCTGTAATCGTACAAGGCATCATATACAGGCATAATGGCACCACCCGGATAACCAAAAATAATTTCCGTACCTTCTTCAATAAGCGATCGTATTACAGCTTCGCTGCCGGTTATATCCTCATTTTGTCGTTTCGATCTACGGGATTCTTTTTCTTTAGCAGTCATTGTTTATTGTTTTGGTTCAGATTCATGAATAAATCAGTAATCCTTGTCTGTGAAGTATCGTACTAGTCTTCTATGATCCTTACGGCTCCTTTATCGGCGGAGGAAACATGTTGTGCATAAATCCTGAGTGCATCCGATATGTTTCTTTTCCGGGTATGAGGTGTAAAAGCTGCTTTTGCCCTTGACTTTTCCATTGTCCTTCGAAGCAATAGTACTTCGTCCTTTATTTTCAGATTTATTGAGCGGGCTGCAATATCGATTGCGATTTTATCATTGTCGTAAATTAAAGCAATTTCACCGCCTGCAGCTGCCTCAGGCGAGATATGCCCGATCGAAAGCCCTGAGGTACCTCCCGAGAAACGGCCATCGGTAATTAAGGCACACGACTTATCGAGTTTTAATGTTTTCAGATACGAAGTAGGATAGAGCATTTCCTGCATTCCCGGGCCGCCTTTCGGTCCTTCGTAGCGGATTACAACAACATCGCCGGGATTAACTTTGCCCTGCAGAATTCCGTTAACGGCATCATCCTGCGATTCGAAGACCCTGGCTGTTCCTTCAAAATAAAAGAGTGAAGGATCAACCCCGGCAGTTTTTACGATACAGCCTTTGGTAGCTATATTGCCATATAAAACTGCAAGCCCGCCGTCTTTATGATAAGCATTCCCTTCATTCCGGATACAACCCCCGACACGATCATCGTCAAGCGTTGGAAAGCGTGCATCCTGCGATCCCATAACCAGGTTGATCTTATGGGCCGGTGCACTGCTGAATATTTCCAGCGCTTCAGCCGTAACTTTACGGCTCCTGATATCATATTCCGAAATAGCCTGTTCCAGGTTTAAGCCATCAACCCGGTATGTATTTACATCGAGGAGACCCGAATGGCTCAGCTCGCCCAGGAGCGACAGGATTCCGCCGGCCCGGTTTACATCTTCAACATGGTATTGCGAACTCGGCGATACCTTGCACAAACAGGGAGTTTTCCGCGAAAGTTCATCAATGTCCTTCATGGTAAAGTCAACTCCGGCTTCGTGGGCTAAAGCGAGGAGATGCAAGACCGTATTTGTCGAGCCACCCATTGCAATATCGAGTGTCATTGCATTCCGGAAAGCTGCTTTCGAGGCTATCTGACGGGGCAGAACGGTCTCGTTTCCTTTGTCGTAATATTCATGTGCCATTTCAACTATGCGGCTGGCGGCCTTTTCGAAGAGTTTGAGCCTGTTTATATGTGTAGCCACAACGGTGCCGTTTCCGGGCAACGACAAACCGAGTGCTTCGGTAAGGCAGTTCATGCTGTTGGCTGTAAACATCCCGGAACAAGACCCGCAGGTAGGACAAGCCGCCTGCTCGGCCATAGCAAGTTCTTCGTCACTCACATTATTATCAGCTCCCATAACCATGGCATCAACCAGGTCGAGTTTACGGCCGCCCATAGTACCCGCCTCCATAGGGCCTCCTGATACAAAAATAGTTGGTATATTCAGCCTCATGGCTGCCATAAGCATACCAGGTGTAATTTTATCGCAGTTACTTATACAAATAAGTGCATCAGCTTTGTGCGCATTTACCATATATTCAACGCTATCGGCAATCAAGTCGCGCGATGGAAGAGAATACAGCATCCCGTCGTGTCCCATGGCTATGCCATCGTCGATGGCTATGGTGTTGAATTCAGCAGCGAAACAGCCCTGTAACTCAATCAGTTTTTTAACATCTTGCCCAACCTGATGCAAATGGGCATGACCCGGTACAAACTGGGTAAACGAATTGGCAATCGCAATGAGAGGTTTGCCGAACTGTTCTTCCTTCATTCCATTTGCCCGCCATAAACTTCGGGCGCCGGCCATTTTGCGGCCTTTGGTGGACGTGTCGCTGCGGAGAGTTATTTGTTGCATATTCTTGGTTAATAATGATTCCATAAAAATCTTTCCAGGTCACCTCTTAAATAAAAAAAACCCTTCTCACTAAGGTGAGAGAGGCTTTTGTTTGCATTCATAACAAATTATCCTAACTCACCAGGAGACTCCTAATGACAATAATAAAAATGTTAAAAATGCTATTTAGGGAATGAGCGTACATACAGTTTAGTCCGGAATTGATTTTGATTTGTAGCTGCAAAAATACGGCCTATTTCTTTAGGTTCGACATTTTTGATGCTGATCCGGGCTTCAGAATCCGGATTTGGAGCAGACTTCTGAAAAATATCATCAAAATAATATTACATACCATTATTATATTCAGCATTTTACGAAAGAATTATTAAAAGTTCATTCATTTGAAAAAATTTAACATAATTATGCAGATATCTGCATATTTGATTGGGATCAGGGATCAGATTCAGGAGTATTTAATACATAATCAGTCAGGAATAGACAGATTCCTGTTTTAAAATATGGCCTATATTTGCCGGTAGAGTTATATACAATTACCCTTATACTCCCTGAACACTTGATGGAAAACAAACCTTTGATATACCTTGCCCCTTTCCAGGGAATAACGGGCATCACTTTCCGCTCGGTTTATGCCAGGCATTTTAGAGGAGTTGATAAATTGTTCACCCCATTCTTTACGGCAATACAACACAGCAATAAACTTCCGGCGCGAAAACTGCAGGAATTGGGCGAACCTTATGAAAACGGGATTGAAGTTGTGCCACAGATTCTGAGTAAGGATGCTGACGAAATCAACCGTTTTGCCATATTTTGCAAACATCTTGGGTTCAGTGAAGTAAACTGGAACCTCGGATGCCCGTATCCGCAGGTAGCCGGCAAAAAGCGAGGCTCCGGAATGCTGCCTTATCCCGGAATGATAGATGAAATTCTCGGTAAAGTAATGGCTGAAACCGGCATCCGTGTTTCGGTAAAATGCAGGCTCGGCTATTATTCGCCAAACGAAATCTTCGACCTTGTTACCGTTTTCAATCAAAGCCGGATTTCGGAACTGACCATACATGCCCGCATCGGGAAACAATTGTACAGCGGTAATACCGATCTCGAAACTTTCGGAAAAGTTATTTCGCTGTGTTCTGTTCCATTGGCATACAACGGCGATATTTTTTCGGTAACTGATTTCCAGGCCCTTCAAAAAAAGTTCCCATCCATTGACACTTGGATGATTGGGCGGGGTTTGCTGTATGACCCGTTTTTACCTGCAGCGATTAAAGGAATTGCCATCTCTGCCAACCGGCAGGCATCCATTCGGAAATTTATTGATGATCTGTATTATGCGTACCGCAAGCAAAAAAATGACAGCCTTTCGGTAATCAGCACGCTAAAAGAATACTGGGCATATCTCTCGCTATCATTTGACGATCCGCATAAGGTTTTCAACAGACTTAAAAAGGTTAAAACCTTTGATGAATATGAAGATGCCGTGGCATTGGTTTTCAGGGAATTTGAATGGAAGGGATCGGAGAAAACCAGGTTATGATTTTATTTTAAATTTCACTTTTTCTCAACCTGTCCTAATCCGCCTTCGGCCCAATCTCCCCGGAGAAGAGTATCATCAGACTACTATTTATACTGTGGCTGATTTCGTTTTGAAGGTAATAGCCATATAAAAAGAAAACCCCGCCATTCCGGCAGTGTTTATATGTTTTAAATCAAGTTGCATCTTTCTCCAAATCGCCTTTTTCCTATCACTTTTCTCCGTATAGCCCAATCTCCTTGTCCCCTTGTCCTATTTAGGATCGTAAGCCCACTTCAGGTACGATGAGCCCCAGGTAAATCCACCGCCGAAAGCAGCAAGTATAATATTGTCGCCTTTGCGCAGACGGGGTTCCCATTCCCACAGGCAAAGAGGGATAGTTGCCGATGTGGTGTTGCCGTATCTTTCGATATTGATCATTACTTTTTCTTTCTCAAGACCCATACGGTTGGCAACTGCGTCGATAATACGCATATTAGCCTGGTGGGGAACCAGCCATGCAAGATCTTCGGGTTTCAGATTATGTTTTTCCATCATTTCGACCGAAACATCCGCCATTTTCGAAACAGCCCATTTGAAAACGGCCTGACCTTCCTGGTAAATGAAGTGTTCTTTTGCATCGACAGTTTCGTGCGAAGCAGGTTTCAATGAGCCACCGGCCTTCATATGCAGGTGCTGACGGCCAACACCGTTTGTAAGGAAGATCGAATCAATCATACCTATGTCTTCGTGGGTTGGCTCGAGCATAACAGCGGCAGCTGCATCGCCGAAGAGCGGGCAGATAGCACGGTCGGTATAGTCGGTAATCGATGACATTTTATCTGAACCAACTATAATTACCTTTTTATGGGTTCCCGATTCGACAAATTTCTGTCCGACTGTGAGTGCGTAAAGAAAACTGGAACATGCGGCGTTCATATCAAAACTGAAAGCATTAACAATCCCGCATTTATCGCTGATTATATTGGCTGTAGCCGGAAACATCATGTCGGGGGTAACTGTTGCACAGATAACCATATCGACTTCTTCCGGGCTTGTATTTGTTTTTTCGAGTAGTAATTTAACAGCTTCGGCGCCCATATCGGACGAGGCTAAGCCTTCGCCTTTTAAAATATGCCTTTCGCGTATACCGATGCGGGACATGATCCATTCGTCGGTAGTATCAACCATTCGGCTTAATTCTTCATTATTGAGTATATATTCGGGGGCATATCCTGCAACTCCGGTGATGGCGGCTCCTAATTTTGTCATGAATTTTTGTTTTCCTGTTGTTAAAAAGAATTTTTATCAAACGCTGCTAACAATTTTCCCGGTTCGGGATGCTGGCTTATGAAAAAGCCAGGAATTTTTATTCGAGTATAAAACCTCCGTTAAGGTTTAAAAGAGCGTGTTTAATCTTGGAAGCAATGCGTGCTTTGTATACGTCGCGTCCAAGTAAAACCATATTTTTTACAGCTATATCATTCGAAATGCCGTGACCCATTACAACAGCACCATTGATGCCCAGAATAGGTGTACCGCCATAGTTTTCATAATTCAACCTATGGATATACGAATCGGTAAGGTTACGGTTTACCATAAGATCATAAAAGGATTCAATAAGCTTGAGGATAATGTTTCCGGTAAACCCGTCGCACACAATCACATCTGCTTTATTATGAAGGATATCGCGTCCTTCGACGTTCCCGATAAAGTTAAAATCTTTCGAATCCTTCATCAGGTGGTAAGCCGACTGGGTAGTAAGGTTACCTTTCTCCTCTTCATGGCCAATGTTCAGCAGGGCGACCCGTGGTTTTTCAACATGGTAAACATTCTGCACATAAATGGATCCGATTAATCCAAACTGGTAAAAAACATCAGGTTTTGCATCCGGATTGGTACCAACATCAACCAGCAAGCTGTAGCTTCCGTCTTCCTGAGGGATGATTGCTGCGGTAAACGGTCGTACTATTCCCTGGATTGTATTGACACTGAAAATTGAACCTACCACCATGGCACCGCTGTTACCTGCGCTTGCGAAAGCTTCAATTTTTTTGTGTTTAAGCAGATGAAATCCAACGCTGATGCTTGATTCAGGTTTGCGGGTGATTGCTCTTGCGGGATGTTCGCCCATTTCTATAACATCAGGAGCATGCACAATATCAAATATAGCTGGATCGCATCCCCGTTCGTTCAATAACGAAAGGATGACCAGTTCCTGGCCAATAAGCACAAGTTTATCACCGTCAACTAATTCCTTAGCTGCCAGTATAGCTCCGTCAATAGCAGCTACCGGGGCGAAATCGCCACCCATTACATCCAGACCGATTCTCATTTAAAGAATCCTTTGCTATACATGATTTGCCAGATTAAGGGCAAAATTAAGCTGTAGTATTTTTCTCAATTGCAAGGCGGCCTTTATAATAGCCACACTCGGGGCAAACACGGTGATAAAGTACCGAAGTGCCGCAGTTTGAGCAAAGTATGAAGGTAGGAACTTCAAGTTTATAATGTGTCCTGCGTTTTGCCGTTCTGGTTTTCGAGAACCTGTGTTTTGGATTTGGCATTTTTTTATGTGTTTATTGTTAATTTTTTCTGTTAATTATCTGTATTTAATTTTTTGAGTGCTTCCCACCGCGGATCGATTGTTTCGTGCGGTGCCATCGTATCGAGGCGCCTGAGCATATCCGGATCGCAGGTGCTGTTACCGTTTTCATCATCAGGATGAAGCAGGCGTGCAGGCAGGGCAAGGTGGATAAACTCATAAATGTAGGGTGCCAGTCCAAACTGGTATTCCGTTTCCGGAATAATAACTACATCTTCGCTTTCTTCCATATATTCAGCGCCCAGTTTTACGATAAGCCTCTGGGTATCTGAGAGTGGGAATTCAAATTCACTGGTACAGCGGTCGCAGGTTACAAGTACTTGCCCTTTAAGCGTGATGGCAAAAACCATCATACGTTCCATCTTTTCAAGGTCGACTGTAACGTGCACATCACCGTGCTGTATAAGCGAAAACTCAAAGTATTCAAAGAACGAATCGGTAACTTCAAATTCAAATTGATGATTACCAAGCTCAAGCGAAACGAATGGAATATTAAATTCTTTGAGACGGTTCACGATGGTCATTGTTAATTTGAGGGGCGCAAAATTACAAAATCCAATTCTAATTACCAAACACTTGTTTTGCAGATATTTGTTTTAAAATTCGACTTGTTTTTGGAGATTGAAATGTTTGAAGCGTTTGAAGTGTTTCAAAAGTTCATTTATTATTGCAAAAACCTGTTTCCCATCATCCTGCTTATTTTGTCGCCTTGCCTCCTTGTCAGCATTTAGCCTTGTCTGCGGCACTCACTTCCTCCCGAAATCAGCCGGAATTTCGCCCCAGGCCTTGGTTTCCCATTTCAGGATCCGGGTATCGTAACTGTTGTTGTGAAGCCAGTCGAGTGCGCGGTCAATCAGGATGAAAAGCTCCCTGTTCTTTTCGTTTTGAACAAGTTTGGTATTTACTCTTTTAGCCTTCACCCACAAAATAGCATTGCGCGAATCGCTGTAAAGCGGCAGCGATAGGCCGTTCTGCTTAAGCCATGCAAGGCCGGTGACAATTCCGAGAAATTCCCCAATATTATTTGTACCGTCGGGGAAAGGGCCCCGGTGAAATATTTCCAGCCCGGTAACAAGGTTTACGCCCCGGTATTCAAGCAGGCCCGGGTTACCGCTGCAGGCTGCATCAACACAGATTGCAGCTTTTACTGGTACGCCACATGATTTCAGAAGTTCGGGGGATATGGTCTTTTTTACGGCTTTCCCGATGTAATTCCATGCATTATTTCCAAGAGCCCGCTTTGCCTCTTCATGGGTTTCAAATCCTTTGTATTTGGCTGCTGCATAACCATCTACCTGCTTTTTGCACTTGTCCCACGAGTCGAAAATTCCCGCCTGGTGGCCTTCCCACACTACATAATATTTGTTTTTCGGTTTTTTCATTGCAGGGTGCAAAAGTACGGGATTTTGTATAGGTGTGATAAAATAATGTGGGATGTCGGATGTGGTTTTGACAAGGGGAGCGGGGGACAAGGGGGAATTATCATTCTTTTGGGATTCTTCAACTTTTATATCAATGCCCTCCATCTCATCGATCCCCAGGAACATAATTTAACCGATTTGCAATTGATTTTCGACAGTATCAAAAGAAGAATGTAATTTTGCCGCTTAATTTAAATTCTATGGATAACTTCATTGCAAATAATCCCACAAGCCTTCATTTCGGAAAAGGCGTTATTGAAACAATCGGAAAAACAGTTAAACCTTTCGGCAGCAAAGTATTGCTGGTTTACGGAAAAGGCTCGGTTAAAAAATCAGGTCTGTACGATCGTATTATTGCCCAGTTAAACGAGGCCGGGGCGACCATTTTTGAATTTGACGGTATTCAACCCAACCCGCTGGTCGGGGATGTTGACAAAGCCGCAACCATAGGCCGCGAAAACAAAGTCGACTATATACTTGCCGTTGGAGGTGGCAGCGTAATCGACTCGGCTAAAATTATCTCGATAACTATACCTGTTGAACATACAGCATGGGATTTTTACGAATATAAAGCCAAACCGCTGACTGCCGTTCCGCTGGTTGCAGTTCTTACCCTGGCAGCCACCGGTACTGAGATGAACCCGTTTGCCGTCCTGCAGAATCCTGTTACAGGGCGTAAGGATGGCTATGGCTCACCCCTTTGTTTCCCTGTGCACTCATTCCTCGATCCGGAAGTTACCTATACTGTTCCGGCTGATTATACTGCCTATGGCATTGCCGACCTGATAGCTCATTGCTTCGAAAACTATTTCGGCAAGGGCGACTGCAGCCTCAGCGACCGGTTTATTACTGCCATTATTGCCGATGCTATGGAATGGGGGCCGAAACTGATGAACAACCTCCACGGTTACGACGAACGTGCAGCTATTATGTACGATGCCACGATGGCGCTTAACCTAATGACCAGCCACGGCAAATCAGGCGGCGACTGGGGCGTGCATGGCATGGGACACATCCTTTCGCTTTTGCATGGCGTTGCCCACGGAGCTTCCTTATCGATCCTGTTCCCGGCCTGGATGAAACTGCTGAATGAACGCGCAGGCAAACAAATCGCGAAACTGGGTACTGACCTGTTCGGCAACCCGGATGTGGATGCAACAATAGCAAAATTTGAAGAATTCTTTACCCAGATCGGTTCGCCTGTGCACCTGTCGCAGGTGGGAATCGGGGAAGACAAGTTTGAAGAAATCATCCGGCTGATGATCCGCAATAAGGCCGAAGGCAGCAACTATAAACTTTCGGAAGCGGATTACCGGAAGATTATGGAATTTGCAAAGTAATTTTTGCTTACCATTGAATTCCGAACCCGAAAAATAAATTTCGTACAAATACAAAAACGAAAAACCCCGGTTGAAAAGCCGGGGTTTTTGCATATTGTAAGGAATTTCCCGAAAACTATTCTTCTTCTTTTTCCTGTTCTTCGTAAGCTTTGAGTAATGCAGTCTGAACATCAGGCGGAACCTGTGAGTATTCGCCAAAAGCAAGCGAATAAGTTCCGGATCCCGAGGTAAGTGAACTGAGCGCCGTTGAATAACGGTTCATTTCTGCAAGGGGAACTTTAGCTTTGATTTTCTGGTAGTTACCTTCGCTGTCCATACCCATGATGATGGCGCGGCGACCCTGTAAATCGGTCATAACATCCCCCATGCGCTCGGCAGGAACCATAACTTCAACATCATAAATTGGCTCAAGAATCTTGGGACCTGCATTTTTAAAAGCTTCCTTAAATGCCTGACGTCCTGCAAGTTTGAAAGCAAGTTCGTTTGAATCGACGGGGTGCATTTTCCCGTCGTACACATTCACAACGATATCGCGGGCATATGAACCTGTAAGCGGTCCTTCTTCAATTTTTTCCATGATACCTTTAAGGATAGCGGGAATAAAACGTGCGTCGATGGCACCTCCAACGATACAGTTGTTGTAAACAAGTTTTCCGCCCCATGGGAGAATATGTTCATCAGTACCACGAACCGGGAATTCGCTCTGAAACTTCATACCTTCGGTATAAGGCTCAATAAGCATGTGTACTTCGCCAAACTGGCCTGCTCCACCCGACTGCTTTTTGTGGCGGTACATGGCTTTTGCAGTTTTGGTAATCGTTTCGCGATACGGGATTTTAGGTGCGATATACTCGATAGGAATTTTATCGAGATTTTCGAGATACCATTTGGCTATATTAAGGTGAAGTTCACCCTGCCCCTTTATAATTATTTGTTTCAGTTCTTTCGAATATTCAATTAACAGGGTTTGATCTACCTTGTGCATTTCGTTAAGGCGGGCTCCCAGTTTTTCGTCATCACCGGAATTCTTAGGCTTGATAGCCATGCTGATTTTCGGAGCCGGGAAGGATATGGGAACAATCATATCCTCGGCATTTTTAAATGAATTCAAGGTGTCGCCTGTACGTGTATTTTTGAGTTTGATAGTGGCAGCAATATCACCGGCACAAATTCTCTCAACTTTTTCGCGTTTTTTACCTGCAATAACCAGCAATTGGGAAATACGTTCTTTACCTGAGTTAGTGCTGTTAATTAAGTCCATTGCTTCGGTTACTTCACCAGCATAAACTTTGAAAAAGGCTATTTCACCAAGATGTTCTTCAACCGCCACTTTAACTACCTGCAGCGACAAAGGATCAGCTGAATTGCATTTCAATTCTTTACCTGCTGTAGTCAGGACTGCGGGCATTTCGTCAGGAGCAGGAACGGATGAACAGACGAACTCCAGTAAACGGCCGATCCCTTTATTGTGTTTTGATGAAAGACAGAAAACAGGGAACAAACCGCGGCTGATAATACCTGCTTTTAGTCCTTTTTCGAGTTGCTCTTCGGTAAGCGATCCGTTTTCGAAGAATGCTTCCATGAGTGATTCATCACTTTCGGCAGCTTTTTCGATCAGGGCACTTTGCAGTTTTTCGGCTTTGTCCATTTCGCCGGCAGGAATATCAAGCACTTCGGGCTTTCCGCCACCATCGGCATATTTCAGCATTTTCATCTGCAACAGGTCGATGATTGCATTAAAGCTATGGCCTTCGTTAACAGGGTACTGCAATACAGTAATATTTCCACCGAACTGTGTTTTGAGCTGTCGGATGGTTTCATCGAAATTGGCTTTTTCGTGCTCCAGCTGGTTCACGGCAAAAACAACAGGAGTCTGATTCTTAGTGGTTTGCCTCCAGGTAATTTCAGTTCCAACTTCAACTCCGTTCTGTGCATTAACAAGCATAATAGCAGTATCAACTACACGAAGTGCAGCAACTACCTCTCCGATGAAATCATCAAAGCCCGGGGTATCAATTATGTTGATTTTCTTGCCTTTGTATTCAACGTACATTAAAGTCGAACAAACTGAGTTCTGCCTTTCCAGCTCTATCTCGCGATAATCGGAAACGGTATTTTTATCTTCAATTGTTCCGCGACGGTTTAATAATCCGCCTTCAAAAAGCATTGCTTCTGCAGTAGTGGTCTTACCGGATTTGGCTCCACCAATAAGCGCAATATTCCTAATCTCATTTGTCTTGTAGACCTTCATTGTATAAGTGAATTTATTGTGATTGAAACAGTTATTCAGCGATAAATGGGCTGCAAAGTTATAAATTAGAGTAATATATGCAAATGTTCTGAGAAAAGAGAATTATTAAAATTTTATGATGGTTTAAAAGCACTGAAGAATAGGTGCTTAGTAGAGTATAAAGTGTTATAAAGTTTGAAGCGTTAGACCTGTTTGGGGTTCAGATACCTCCAAAGATAAGATGTTTCGATGTTTGAGGGTTTCAGGGTCACCGATTCTAAATGTTCCTTGCTGATTTCAATGCGTCTGTGGTGTGTAAAAAGGGTTTGCGCAGCAGAGGTTTTACCTGCTGATTTGGTCCAAAGCCCTCTTTCCTGCTGAAAGTGCATATAACTTTAATTCCGCTTTGCGCAGCCAAACAGCGGCTATGGCAATGAGTATGCGGGGCCAGATAAGCCAGTGAATTGCATAGCCTAAAGTGAGGAAAAGAAGGGGATCTTCGAGTTGCGAATGCGAAAGCGATACGTGGTGGTTGAGCAGATCGGCATCCGCACGGCTCATTTTGCCTTTCTCCGACTCATCGATCATGATTGCCGAACCGTATGCCAGCCCGATGAGGTTTGCAACTACCCACGAAAGAGTTGTACTTCTCGGCAACCCGAATAGTTTCATAAGCGGATTTAAAGGTTTTTCAATAGCTCCTATCCACCCGAACTCATCAAGTATGCGTTGGAATATTAGTAAAAGATTTACAAGTAGTATTATTTTTATTGTAGTGTGGGTGATCGAATTCAGCCAGTTCATCAAAGCCAGGCTAAAACTTTCATGCTTTTGAATAACCGAAGTTATATCGGGCGAAATGCTTCCCGGCATGATCAGATTCAACATCCAGCCAATGATCACACTCCCGGTCAAACGGAGCAATAACATACGGACAGCCGATGAGCCTGTACGTTTCATTACCATAGTTTCGATCAGGAAGCCATGCGATACCAGGCACATGGTGGCAAGTATCATGCCTTCGCGAACCGGTAGGTGAAGCATCGAAAGCACGGCAACCACTGAGTAAATGTTGGTAAATATGCTGGTTACCAGCACAATAGCCGAAACCCCGGGAAGCCCTATATGCCTGAAAACCGGGCCGGTGTATTGAGCCATAAAAGCCAGTATCCCGAAATGATCGAGCAGCATTACACCAAACGATACCGGTACGGTGATTTTAATTAACCACCATGCCGTTTTCAGCCCTTTGGGTAAGGCAGAAGCAACACAAAGCCTGAGACGCTGCATGATGGTAGGTGTTTCCAATGGGTATGGCTGTGAATAAAACGGGGCAAAGGTACATTTTCTAATTTACAGGAAAATTCATATTTCGCTCTTATTTGCCGGGAAATTACAATCCCGCTAACCCGGCATTTTTAAGCAACCGGATTAACGGGAAGTAAAAACCAATTTCCTATATCAGAACTTTCCGAATTTAAATGAAAATCCCCCGGTAAACCCATCCATTGGATTGGCATCATAGGTTGTAGATTTGAGAGGTGTGGTAAAACGGTAACTTGCACCTATGGCAAGGCGCATCCAGCGTGCCACGTTAAATTCGATATCCATTCCGGGTTCGGCTATCATGAAAGCTTCGGCATCTTCAACATAGATATCGGTATAATCATAGGGATAACTGTAATTTGTAAGTATACTCCTGGCAATGCCGCCTGCTCCCACAAGGATCGGAAACGATACATGAACCGGGGATCTAGGGAAAATGATTGGCTCAACCAGGATGCCGCCATAACCACCCGTAAAACTGTAGCTTGTATTTGATCCATGAATTTTTTCGTAAGGCTGTGTAAAAAAGCCTTCGCCCGAAAAGCCGATAGCCAGGCCATGATTGGCAATCATTGCAAATGCACCTCCGGCTCCGAATGCATCATAACCGGCAATCTGCGAATATTTTGAGCCAAATCCAAAATAGAATCCGGTAGCATGCCCTGGGCCGGTGAGGGTTTTTATATCGCCGGGATAGTAAGTTGGGGGCTGTGGTTTGGAATGGGGTTGCGTAAAAGCCGTGTCGGGCGGTGCAACCACTTTATGGTTTTCTTTATGTCCGAACAGCCTAAGTGTATCCTGGCAATAAGCAGCATTAGCAAACCCCAGGGCAATTACTAAAAGGAGAAATGTGCATTTTTTCATGGGTATCATTCGTTGATTGTTATATATCCGTGTTTTATAGTGTTACTGATATTCAAAACATTACCAGGTCAGAAGGTATACCTCACACCAAAAGCAAACTGAAACAAATGAAGCCCTAAACTGTGGTCGTCGAAAAACTCAAAGTAAGGTTTGGCTTCGAGGCTCAGTGCAATAGGATAGCGCGGCACCATGTATTCGAAGGAGGCAAACCCGTCGAAACCCAATTGCATTGTATTGTACCCATGATTGTAATAATGGCTGTCGTAAGGATCGTTGTGGTTACCGCCGGTGCTGGCGCCCCCGATATGGGCACCGGCTCCGTAGATGAAATTCATGTTCAGGTCGTCGAACAGTATAGCCGGCTTTTGCTTTTCAACAAGGAAAGCAACCACTGTACCGCGATTCTGCGAAAGCAGCATAACCTCACCGGCGATAGAGGCATCGAACTGCCGGCGATAGGTAAAACCTCCTGCTGCACCTAGCCGGAGCCCGGCTGCCTGCCTGTAACTCTGGCTGTAGATATCACTGGCCAAGAGCAAAGCAATTAAAACGAGAGTAAAAGTTCTTTTCACAAATTTGAGAATTATAGGTTATCGAAATCTTTGTTTATGACGCAATCTTATGATGAATTGTTACATATGGGTTATTAGAAATTAGTGTTGTAGACTTTCTTGGTAATTCGATGATTCTATATAGAGGTTGGAAGTCAGAAGTCCTGAGTCGGAAGATGGGAAACGAAAGCATTACCGTACTTGAGTTTACATTAAATCAGTCATTTGTTAATCGTGCGGCAAAAGAATTGGACTCAGACCTACAGACTCAATTGCCAGCTTAGTACCTCTCCACCTTACCCGAACCTGTAATATGCGAAGCGATCGCCGGGTTCCCGTGATAGAAAATATTTCCACTACCCGAAATGGCTGCATCAAGAGTTTTGTTTACTCCGGCTATTATATTTCCGCTCCCCGAAATGTCGGCCGAACAATGTTCAATTGCCAGGTCCTGGGCATCAATATCACCCGACCCCGAAATGGTTAATTGGCTTGTGCCGGCAGTTCCGGTTAGCTCCATATTCCCCGAACCGGAAATTTCGGCATTAAGTGTGACTGCTATAAAATCACCAGTAATGGTTCCGGAACCGGAGAGGTTCAAGCTTACAGCATTCGTGATCAGGCTACTGCATTCCACCCTTCCCGAACCTGCCAATTTTGCCGAATGCAACACCGGCATATGAAGGTAAACCTCAACCGGGTTGTGTTCATGAATAGCATAGCCGCTTTTGTACCCGATGGTGATGGTGGAGCCGTTTGTTGTGGTATACAGGTAGGGCAGTATATTCGATTCGCATTTTACTATTACCCGGTTCACAGTGTCGGCAACAATAAACACGGTGAAACTTCCCTGTGCAACCACATCCGTAAAGGATTGCGTTGGACGCTCCTGTGCAACAGGATCCCGGTTCCCTTCGATGCTGTCACTTACACAACCGGCCGTCATAAGCATCAGGATGATGATGGCCAAAAGGATAAACAGAGAAGTGGTTATTATTACCTGCGGCTTTTCGATCGCTTTCATTCTTCGTATTCTTATTAATGTAATGACAGAAGTTATTTCGAAAGGTTGGAAAACCATTTAAAAAATATTTACTTGTTTAACACTGATATTGATCCTGCTTTGGCAGATATGGAAATATGCGAGCCGGAGGCTTTGCCTACATCGCCGGTTGCCTGTATTGTTCCTGTTTTTTCATTCAGGGTTTCCTTTTTCAGCTGGTTGTTAACAGGCGATGAAATATTAAGTGCTGTTTTAGCATCGTACAACAGGTCCACTGAGTAGTTTGATGCCGGATTTATTCCGACGAAAATGTCGGTATATTCCATCTTAAGCTGTATGGCCCGGAAATTCCGCGAAATGCTGTTCAGTCTTAATTCTCCATACTTGGTATCCATGGTGCACATCGACTCCATTTCGTTGATCCGGATGCGCGAAAATGAGGCATCGCCAATTATCGAAGTACATGATTTCACAACGAGTTTGTCGCGTGAAGAGGTAATTTCAACGGCTCCTGTCTCTTCAATTTCCATAGTCGAAGAGCGGCTGTTAAGGTTCAGGGTATTGAGTTTCCGGCATGTAATATCGGAATAGTTAACAGTAAGCTGAGCATCGTCGGCATCCTGGAAACTGGCCGAGCCGAATTCGAGCTTCAGTTTAAGGGTCTTGCTGAAATCGCGTGCCTGCAGGTCGCCGTTCGATAGCAGGATATCCACGTTGGCCCGGTGACTGTCCATATAAATATTGCCGAACTTGTTTTCAATTTTCAGAGGGACATTTTCAGGAATATACACTGTATAATTTATCTGCAGGTTGTTACTTGTATTAATCACCTGGCCTGCGTACGATACCACATCCTTCCAGAAGGTGGCACTGTTGTCGTAGAATACGGTGCGGGCATTTATAGAAGTAGCTGTCGAAATCATCTCACAATCGATGCTCGATAATATTTTTACAACCTTTGCAGCCTGTTTCGACTGGGCCGACATGCTCACTTCGATGCGCACCGAGTCCTTATCCCATGGCATCACATTCACATTACCGTACTTATTGGTAATCATGACGGTTGTGCCGCTTTTCAGTTTAAAGCTTTTCCCCTGCTCACGCTTTTCAGAATAAACCTGCGCGTTCGCAAGAAACGGGATTCCTGTTACGACAAGTAAAAGAAAAAGGATCCGTTTTAGTATATAAGGTGTTTTCATGATGGATTTTGCTAGATAAAATAACGGCTACAGGTGAGTTTCGACTGCTTTCGGGCCGGCAGTTCCTTCTTTTGATTTTTGAAGTTCGGACAGCATCTGGTTAAGAATTTCGATTTTAACCCTGTACGACAGGATTATGGCTTCAATAACTTTTTCGTCGGCATGGCTTTCGGCAAGGTCGTTTTCCAGTTCAGCTTTATTCTTGTCCATCTCGGTGAATTCTTTTTTCAGGTCTTCGATAATTTCGGGATGCTGCCTTGCATATTGTGCAAGTTCCACCTGCTTGCTGCTGATCTGCGAAGTATAATAGGCTTCGGCGTCGGCCAGTGCTGAAAGTTCGGGACTGGAATTTGCCACTGAAGGTGATGCATAGTTTACTGAATTCCTTTTTAGATCCAGATAATCATTGAGCATCCAGGCCGAAGCAAATATAAGTATGGCAGCTGCAACTTTCCAGGCATAAGGCCAGATGGTCCGAAGCTCCGGTTTCCCGTTAGCCGGAAGTTGTTTTTCGATGGTTTCCCATGCCATTGCCGGTGGCTCAAGACTGTCGAAATCCCCGGCATTCGCACGTACAAATTGTTCAAGTTTATCTTTTTTCATTTTCTTCATTCTTGTTGCTTTACTCTTCAGGCATTGAAAGCATAATTTCTTTTACCATCTGGCGGGCACGCATGAACTGTGTTTTCGATGTGGATTCCGAAATGTGGAGTATCTCCGAAATCTCGGTATGGTCGTAGCCTTCGAGCAGGTAGAGCGAAAAAATCACCCTGGCTCCTTCCGGCAAACGGCTCATGGCTTTTTTTACTCTTTCAACACTCATCTGAAGTTCCTCTTCATCAATTCTATCTTCATCGGCCATGTCGGCAAACGAATCGGGGACTTCTTCATCCGCCCAGGCTATTTTCCGCTTTTCAAGTGTATTGATGCATTTGTTGACCATGATCTTTTTAAGCCATGCCCCGAAAGTGGATTCAAACCTGAACGATTCCAGCCTCCTGAATGCATCCACAAATCCTTCCTGGAGCATATCGCGGGCTTCTTCGGCATCGTCCATCATTCGGCAGCATATATTGTACATAGCCTTTGCATACGAATTGTATAAATCGTTGTATGCTTTACGGTTGCCGGCTTTGCAGTCCTCAACCACTTGCCTGTGTATGTCGTAAATCTGCTGGCTCAAGCTGGCGGGTCCGTGTTTTTATATGTAATGACAGTATTCTTCACGAAGGGTTGTAAAAAGCGCTATTAAAATTATATAAATTATCCCTTAGAATAGCAAATATCCTTTATGCGTTATGATAAATGGGTGCAATGAGGAGCAATTACTGAGCAAGCCCTATCGGATTTGTAAATCTGTGTGTCCGCGATTTTTTCCGGATAGATCACAAATTGATATAGATGATTTTGGCCATTCGTTTTGACTCTATTTACTCAAAGAAAAGATTTTAAAACAAGCCTTTCACAAACTCATCTAGAGTGAGTTTCCCGAAATAGTCCTTGATATCGAATCCCGAAACCGCCTTCCGGACCGCTTCTTCCTGGTGCGAAACACCTGCAAGTGCAGTTTCAATTTCAGCAGGATCGGCATGCGAAAAATAATCACCATAAATCCGTGCCTGTTTTATTACCCCATTCTGAACATCAATGCAGTATTCGAGAGTTCCGCTGTTTTCGGTGCGCATTACCTTGCGGAAATTGTAAGCAGGCGAATTCCCGAAATTCCAGTCCCATGTGCTGTATTTGGTTCTGACAAGTTCATTGATCAGCCTGTGGTCTTCGTCGGTGAGATCATAAAAAACAGCGTCCGGGTACATCGCTGTGATATGATCCTGGATCAGGTCCGAAAACTGCATTACATCCATGGGTTCGTGCAGATGCTCACTTATATTGGTAACCCTGCTGCGGACCGATTTTACTGCCTTATCCTGGAATTTCGTCGGGTCGGCTTTCAACGCATGGCCAAGGTCGGTCATTAAGGCTGAAAAAAGAAGGGTGCCATGGTGCAAAACCCGGTTTTTCCATACCGTTTCGGCATTCCCCGAAAACTTTTTCCCATCGATTGTAAGGTCGTTACGTCCTTCGAAACGCGCATCAATCCCGAGTTTCAGGAGTACTTCAAGTATGGGCTGAGTATATTTACGGAAATCGTTCCGGGTATGATCAGTGCCGGACTGGATAAATGTAAAATTCAGGTTTCCAAGATCGTGGAATACAGCACCTCCGCCTGTAAGCCGGCGCACAACAGTAATCTCCTTTTCCTTAACGTAATCACTATTTATTTCGGAAAGGGTATTCTGGTGCTTCCCGACAATAATGGCCGGTTCGTTACGCCAGAGCATGAAAATATCGCGGGTGAATTCGTTAAGGAAATACTCTTCGGCAGCAAGGTTAAAATATGGGTTGGTATGATGGCGTTTTATAATCAGCATGGCATTTTTAGGGCAAAAGTAATGAATATCTTGTCGCAGGCAAAAGCTGCAGAACCAACGCATATTTCACGGCACCGTATACAGAACAATATTTTTCGGTGATAGTTCAGTGCCGGCAAAGAATCGTGAAACGGAAACCAGTAACCGGCCAATTGTAGTATATTTACACTTTTAATCTTCCCCTGAAGTTTAACCCTAAAACGATAAGCATATGTTTTTAATGGTTCTTGGAATTGCAATAATTGTCGCCGGTTTTGTGCTTGCTAAAACGGATTCACCGGTAAAACCCTATACCGGGATGATCCGGGTAACCGGTTTTGTATTGGTACTTATAGGCGCCAGCCTATCGGCTGTGAAACAGATTGAGCCCGGTTATGTGGGCGTACAGAAGCTTTTCGGGAAAGTTAACAACAATATCCTCGAAAGCGGTCTGAATATGATCAACCCCCTGGTTGAAGTAGTGACCTTCGATATACGTACCCAAAATTATACCATGTCGGGGGTACATGACGAAGGTGATAAAGCGGGCGACGATGCCATCCGTGTGCTTTCGGCCGACGGGCTTGAAGTTATTGTTGACCTAACGGTGCTTTACAGGGTTGTGCCTACCGAAGCCCCGCGTATACTCAAAGAAATCGGCACCGATTACCGCAATACAATTGTACGTCCTATCTGCAGGACAAAAATTCGCGATAACGCTGTGTATTACGATGCTGTGGCACTGTATTCGACTAAACGCGACGAATTCCAGGCACGTATTTTCAAGACTATTGAAAGTGATTTCAAATCACGGGGCCTGCTGCTGGAGCAATTGCTGGTGCGTAACATAACCCTGCCGGCTTCGGTAAAAACCACCATCGAATCGAAAATTAATGCCGAACAGGATGCACAGAAAATGACCTTCGTACTGCAGAAAGAAAAACAGGAAGCCGAGCGCAAGCGTGTGGAAGCCCAGGGGATTGCCGATTACCAGAAGATTTTAAGTACGGGCCTCAGCGATAAGCAGTTGCAGTACGAAATGATTAAGGCTATAGCAACCTCACCGAATGCAAAACTTATCATTCTCGATACGAAAAAGAGCGCCCCTTTTATTATTGATGCAAAATAGTGCCTGTAAAAAGCTGGGCTTTTTGATTTAGGAATCAGGAATACCGATTAACGATTTATGAAGTAATTGCCAACTTGCAAGTATTCCATAAAAATCTGAAATCGTTGATCCTTGTTCTTAAATCCTTCTTTTGAAAAAACAGTTTTCATTTGCTGCTTAATAGAGCCTTATAAAACAAAAAAGTCCTGCTTGTGACAGGACTTTTTTGTTTTTCTGCAAATACAATTTGCCAGCCGCTAATTAGTCAATTTCCGGAGTATTTTGTTCAGCGTATCTTGTAGCATCGAAACGAAGGAATTTGAATTCGTTTTCCGGCATTTCGGTGATTTGTGAACTTCCGTTCCCGGTAAAGTCATTTACATCGAATCGCAGCTTGCTGAACTCTTCCTTAACAGGTAATTCTGTTACGGTATTTTCGGAAGCCGCAAATTTATTTACATCAAAACGCAGGTAATCCATTGAAGTGGACGGTAAATCAGCAACTTCATATTCTTTAACGAATTTCTCCACATCGAAGCGAAGGTAGCTGAATTCATTTTCAGCAGTTGTAACTATTCGGGAAATTGAATTTTCGGATATTGAAACCTGGCTTTTTGCAGCTGTTTTAGTTTCGTCGCCCGAAGCATTGCTGCTTGGACCAGCGAGCGAAGAAACTGACATAAAGATTACAAGGCAGAAGGCAGTGGCAATTAAAAATTTAGTTTTTTTCATCATTACTTATTTTTACTCTCGTGCGAGGAGATTTGAATTTAATTTTTGTTTTGTATGTGTATATGACGGTAACCCTGTTAAAAGGTTACATCC
>CAISRK010000270.1 GCA_903887815.1 uncultured Bacteroidales bacterium
GCGCACATATGCTTCACGGGGTTTACCTCGACGGGTTTCCAACAGCAGTAATGGTAGCATTATTACTCGGTTTCCTGAATGCATTCTTGAAACCGGTACTTGTTGTTCTTACCATACCGATTACTTTTCTCACTTTCGGGCTTTTCCTTCTTGTTATCAATGCCTGTATTATCCTCCTGGCCGATTATGCTTTACAGGGATTTTCGGTCGAGAGCTTTTTTACTGCCGTTTTGTTTTCAATCATAGTTTCGGTGATAACATGGATACTGGAGGCTATTGCCAATCCCAAAACCCAGCATAACAACCAGGAATAATGTTTTGATTGCCAATCCCTAATCCCCAACCCCTAACTCCTACTATACATGCACCACCGATTTATAACCGACCAGCGCGAAATTGATGAAATTATTAAAAAATGCGAAGTTTGCTATGTAAGTATGGTTGACGAAAACAACCTTCCCTATGTACTTCCTTTCAATTTCGGTTACATGGATGGTGTTATATTCCTGCATTCCTCGCAAAAAGGACATAAAATTGATATTCTCCGTGAAAACCCTGCTGTTTGTATCGCTTTCAGCACCGATCACCAGTTGCGTTACCAGAGCGAGCAGATGGCATGCAGCTACAGTATGAAATACCGCAGTGTGTTGGCTTTCGGGAAAGTTGAGTTTATTGATGATATTGAAAGGAAGGTCGAATTTATGAATACTGTAATGGCACACTATACCGACCGGGATTTCACCTACAACCCGCCTTCGTTGCGCGAAGTGTGCACCTATATTGTAAAAGTCGAAAAGTTTACCGCCAAGATTTACGGTTATTGATCAATTTGCCCTTTTTAAAGGCATACTTATTATTAGCTGTTCTTTTGCGATCGTTAAAATACTTATGCCGCAAAGCTATATATGCTTTGGCAAATCCTAAACCCGTTAATGAGCCGATTACAATACCGGTCAATACATCGCCCGGGTAATGCACCCCAAGATAAATCCGGCTGTACGCGGTGAATAAGGCATAAGCCAGTGCAACCGGAATAATATACCTGTACCTTTTCGAAACAAGCAATATCAGGAATACAGCCACGGCAAAAGAGTTGGCAGCATGTCCCGAATAGAATCCATACATGCCTCCTGTATAGTCATTCACTGTATGCACCAATCCAATGAGGTGAGGTTCGTTGCTTGGGCGCAGACGAAGTAAGTGATCTTTCGAAAGATTGCAAAGCTGGTCGCTTACAACTATCATGACTACTACGGTGAGAAGTACGGTCCAGTATTTAGTCGGGAATTGTTTATATAAAAGTACTAGAAACAAGGCATATAAAGGTATCCAGAAAAATCTGTCGCTGAAAAGCCACATTGCCTGGTCAAGAAACGGGTTGTGTAATCCATTCAGGTACAGCAGCAGTCTTTCATCCAAAGCTTTTAAGGTATCCAGCATGAGATATTTGCTTGTTTAATACGAATCAGAGTAGGTTTGCCCCTTTGTATTTCCTGATTTCCTTTAACTGGTCGATGGTAACTACTGATCCGGTGACCAATGAATTGTTAAAAATAGTGCAGAGGATAATTTCGGCAACATCTTCCGGTTTAGCAAGTTTGCCTTCCTCATGGAGACTGATAAACTTGTCGCGATCAGGGAAGAGAGCCAGGTCTGTCTCCCTGATTGATTCCTGCATTCCGGTTTCAATAATGCCTGGGGCAAGAGCAAAAATTATCAGCGGATGCTTTTCGGCCGACAGTTCAAGCCCGGCAACTTTCGTAAACATATCAAGCCCTGCTTTTGAACTGCAGTAAATGCTCCAGCCGCTGTAAGGATAAAAAGCGGCACCCGAAGTTATGTTCAGGATAACCCTTGGATTATCAAATTTTTCCGTTTTTGCTATAAAAATTGAACTCAGTATCATTGGGGCGAGCAAATTCAGGTGCAATTGCTTCTCGGCCATTGCAAAATCTGTCGATTTTAATGGTCCGACCGGATTCAGCATGCCTGCATTGTTAATGAGCGCAATCCTGTCATTTTCTTTCAGAGTTACTTTGTTGAAAACATTGCGAATAAATGATTCGGCCTCTTGAGCTGAACTCAAATCGGCTTCAGTATAATAAAGGGGGACATCCAGGTTGGATGCAAGTTCGACAAGGTCTTCATTCATGGTCCTCGATACTGCAAACAAGGTGTTGCCCTTAACAATAAGCTTCCTGGTGAGAGCTTCACCTATACCGCGCGACGCTCCTGTAATGATGTAATAATTCATAATTCAATCTTTAAGTAAAAGCGGACGAATCGTTAAAGAACTTTAAAATCCGGCTGCAAAGATACAAACAACTGAACATTCCCGATGTTTTTGCGTTTTTTATACATACTGTTTAACCAAGGCAATTCGTTCGGTATCCCGTCTTTTCTAACCAACAAAACGTACACAGAATTCAGATATGAATAATGCAGTTTTTATTTTTGAGTACCCTGAAAATGAACCCATAAGATCTTACGCACCAGGTTCGCGCGACCGCAAGGAATTACAAGCCGAACTAGACCGCATGAGTTCAATGCAAACCGAAATCCCTTTAATTATTGGTGGTAAAGAAGTTTACACTAATAATACGGGCATTGTTACTGCACCTCACGACCACGGAAATGTTCTGGCCACATATCACAAAGCCGGTGAAAAAGAAGTGAAAATGGCAATAGCTGCAGCATTGAAAGCGCATCGCGAATGGGAATCCTTTTCATGGTTCGAACGGGCATCCGTTACTCTTAAGATAGCCGAACTCTTATCAAAGAAATACAGGATGTTGCTCAATGCCGCTACCATGCTGGGCCAGGGAAAGAGTGCTTACCAGGCTGAAATTGATGCAGCATGCGAAACCATTGATTTCCTGCGTTTTAATGCGCATTTTATTTCGGATATCTACAATGAGCAACCTCATAGCGACAAGGGCATTATCAATCGTCTCGAATACAGGCCGCTCGAAGGTTTTGTTTTTGCAGTAACTCCGTTTAATTTTACAGCGATTGCCTCAAATATTAATATGGCACCCGTTCTTATGGGTAACACTACCGTTTGGAAACCGGCAACCACTTCTTTGCTTTCGAACTATATACTTATGCAGGTGTATAAAGAGGCCGGTTTGCCCGACGGAGTTATTAATTTTATACCAGGTCAGGGTTCAGCAATCGGAAACCAGGTAATTGCCGATAAATATTTTGCAGGTCTTCATTTTACTGGTAGTAACGGGACTTTCAACAAACTCTGGCAAGGTGCCTCGGCTAATCTTGCCAATTACCGCTCATATCCCCGTATTGTAGGCGAAACAGGCGGTAAGGATTTTGTGTTGGTGCACCCGAGTGCCGGTGTTGATGAAGTTTCAACGGCACTGGTTCGCGGAGCTTTCGAATACCAGGGGCAGAAATGCTCGGCAGCTTCGAGGGCATACATTCCGGAAAGCATGTGGCCTTCAGTGAAAAAGAGAGTAGGGGAAATGCTTGCTGAAATTAAAGTAGGCGATGTGCGCGATTTCAGCAATTTTATGAATGCAGTTATCGACGAAAAATCTTACGACAACATTATGAATTATATAGGTAAAGCACGAAATACCAGCGAAGCTGAGGTGGTATTTGGCGGAACCGGCGATAAAACAAAAGGGTATTTTATTCAGCCAACTATAATACGGGCATTCGATCCCCACTTTGTTACGATGACCGAGGAGATTTTCGGACCGGTTTTAACCGTTTTTGTTTATAAGGACAAAGATTTCGATCTCACTGTAAGGCTGGTTGACGAAACTTCACCTTACGGGCTTACGGGCTGTATTTTTGCCCAGGATAGGGGAGTGCTTATAAAAGTTGCCGATGAACTTAAATATGCTGCCGGTAATTTTTATTTCAACGATAAGCCTACTGGTGCGGTTGTTGGGCAGCAACCCTTTGGAGGATCGCGGCAGAGCGGTACCAACGATAAAGCCGGGAGCCATCTCAACCTTTTACGCTGGATCAGCCCCCGTACTATTAAGGAAACGCTCATCCCGCCTACTGATTACCGGTATCCCTTTATGAAAGAGGAAAACTGTCACTGATAATACGTAAATTTGCCGGCTTCGACCGGCATTTTTAATTTTACAAATAATTACTCAATTTTCATGGAACAACATCGTAACGGGAAAATCCTGGCTTTGCTTTTTACGGGAGTCTTAATGGGCGCACTCGATATCTCCATTGTCGGGCCTGCCATACCGGCAATAGAACAAACCATTAAAATGGATCACCGTTCGTTGAGCTGGATCTTTAGTATTTATGTGCTTTTTAACCTGGTTGGGGTTTCATTCCTGGCTAAACTCTCAGACCTCTATGGCCGAAGGAGAATTTATATCTTATCGGTTGCTGTATTTGGATTTGGTTCGGCCATTGTTGCACTCTCAGATAATATAACATTCCTCCTTATCGGAAGGGCTGTACAGGGATTCGGAGCCAGCGGGATTTTCCCTGTAGCTTCGGCTGTAATCGGTGATATTTACCCGCCCGAAAAACGCGGTCGCACACTGGGAATGATAGGTGCAGTGTTTGGAATAGCATTTATTATTGGACCCGTAATTGCCGGTGTTCTGTTGCTCTGGTTTAAATGGAATGCATTGTTCCTGGTCAACCTGCCGATTGCAGCAGTAGTTATTTTTTATTCATGGCGATTACTTCCGTCAAAAAAGAGTCCTGCAAAACCCCATTTCGACTGGAAAGGTATGGTATTGATTGCTGTACTGCTTTCATCATTTGCTTACGGCATTAACAATATAGAAGCAAGCGAAGGGGTTAAAGGAATTTTATCCTTCGATGTTTTCCCGTTTTTACTCATAACACTCATCACCTTGCCTGTATTTATATTTCTTGAAAAAAAGTCGCCCTCACCTGTTGTGAAAATTGAGTTGTTCGATATAAAACAAATCCGTATAGTCGGGTTGGTTGCATTTGGAACTGGCATAATACAGGCAGTAACCATTTTTGTTCCCGAAATGGCAGTTTATGTATTTGGCGTTTCCACGTCACGGGCCAGTTTTATGCTGATTCCTTTTGTAATCGCGATAGCCATTGGTTCACCGGTGGCCGGAAGATTGATCGACAAAATCGGCTCCCGTGCTATTGTTATGGCCGGTTTAGCCCTGGCTGCAACTGGTTTGATAATTTTCTTTATAAATGCCGGTTCAAGATTTAATTTTTATACTGCCGGTATCCTGATGGGATTAGGGTCAGCTATGTTGCAGGGTTCTGCATTACGGTATATTATGCTTAATGAGGTCAGATCGTCGGAACGTGCACTGGGGCAAGGCATTATTACCCTTTTTACCAGTACCGGACAAATGATAGGTGCAACCCTCATCGGGATTATCGTTGCTTCAATGTCGACAAAACTCGACGGGTATTCGAAGAGTTTCCTGGTGATTGCCATGATTGCACTTACGGTGATGGTAATCAGTTACAGGTTAAAGAGCCGGACTGAAGAACTGGCTGGTGCCTCGGCTTCGGAAGCGTAGTGTGAGGCCGGTATATGTGTGCTTTTTCTTTGCATCTGTAGCATCCGCCTGATTTGCTGAGTTGCATACCTGGCTGATTCTTTAACTGATTCTGCCTTGTGCTGAGAATCATCTCAGGATATTCAGGAGAAATGGTATTGGTTATTCAGGCAGAATTATACAATTATCAATCGTGTGAAAAGGCATAGATGTTAATTATATATCATATAATCAGATGCGTATAGAATTCTAATATATAAGTTTTTTCAACAATTGTAACGGAAAGTGTTGATAACTTTTTGTAACAGGCTAAGAACATTTTGGTAAATTTGCTTTAGTCATAATGCCCGGAGAATTAATAATTTGTTAATGGCCAGGGTCAAC
>CAISRK010000271.1 GCA_903887815.1 uncultured Bacteroidales bacterium
ATTCCCTGGTGAAGAGCATCAACGCCTTCCATGTTCACACTTAAAGTCTTGGGAGCAACAGCAGGATCGGGTTGGCTGATAGAACTGCGAACAATAGTTTTGTTCATCCACTTTGTGCTGTAAACGTTGAGGTTAGCCGACAGGTACTGCGAACGGAAACCGTAACCCAATTCTGCTGAAAACGCTTTTTCGTTAATTGCATTTGGGTTGATAGCATTGCTGGTAGTCGATTGAAGGAAAGCTCCTCCTGAGAAAAATGGTGCACGTGAAATTATTCCGATATTGGCAAACACATTATGTTTGTCGGTTAAATTGTAGTTAGCACCGCCTTTGGCGCAATATCCCAGAGCATTAAATGTTTCCGATTTGGCATATTGTGGATCGTAGTAGAAACGGTCGTAACGCCATTGCGAAGTGTTTGATCCTGAAAGAGAGATAAAAGCACTTAATGCATTTTTATTATACTCAGCCTGCATAAATAATCCCTGGCTGAAAACAAAACCATCATAATCGCGGTAAACGATGTCGCCAACGCCAAGTTTCTTTGTTTTCCAGCTCTGGTCAACAAGCAACGGGCGTGTGGAGGTAGCATCAATAAAGAAACTGCCGCCATAAAGATCGGTTAGGACATTCGTGTGGGTTCCTTTATAATACCTTAAATCGATACCGCCATAGAAATCAAGATTTTTTCTCAGTTTGGTCGTGTAAGTTGATAGGAAACCATACCACTTGTGTTGGTTTACACTTTTCGACATAGCCATTTTTGATCCGGTCTGGCTTGCCTTGTTATAATCGTATACTGCACCGTAATCAAATGTCCCGTCAGCTGTGCGGAAAGTAGTATTAGCAATTCCATTGGTTGTCCCGTACCAATACCCGCGGTCGGTTGATGTATAGCCCTGACCGCTTGTGCCGTAACCATCACCTATCGAAGCATACAGCACGGTCGAAAGGCTTGTGTTCGGACTTATCGTCCAGAAATGGTTTAATGACAGCTGTGGTTTGTTATACACATTGAGTGCCGAAACTTTACGTTGCCCGTTCATATCGAAACCGTAAGTAGCATTGTATTTATACGTATTCTGCTGTTTTTGCCATTCGGAAATCAGGAGCTTATCATTGTTGTTACGCTGATTGTGCCACTGTGGAGCTCCGAAAGCAGTAAACGACAACGAATGTGAAGCATTTATTTTTTTCGAAACATTGACAAAATACGAATAGGAAACGCCTTCCGTTCCCTGGATGTAACCGTTTCCGGATGTTTTAGCTCCCAAAAGGGTGATAGCCCAGTTTTTATCGGTTAAACCGGTCGAAACGGAGAACCCAATCTTAGTATACCCATCGTTAGCCATACCATATGAAACAGCACCACCTCTTTTGGCATCGGTTGTGTTAGTGAGAATGTTAATTGATCCTCCTAACGAAGGTGCTGAAACTTTTGATGCTCCAAGTCCGCGCTGAACCTGCATCGAACGGGTAACATCCGATAAACCGGCCCAATTGGACCAATAAACGCCACCCCATTCCATATCATTCACAGGAACACCGTTTATCATAACAGCTGTATTGGCCGATTCAAATCCGCGTAAATTGATACGTGAGTCGCCGAATCCACCGCCCTGTTTGGTAGCATATACACCAGGTGTTGATTTCAGTACTTCAGGGAATTCCTGTGTTCCAAGCTTTTCTTCAATCAACTTGGGCTCTAGCGTCGACATAGCAACAGGAGTTTTACGACTCACTGCAACTGAAGCCAGGATAACTACTTCCTGCAATCCAATCTGATTGACCGATAATTGAATTGTACCCATATCCGAAATCTGGCCTTTCTTGACGGTAACATCAACTTCAACCGGAAGGTACCCTACATATTGAACTACAATGGTTTTTAAGCCAACCGGAGCTTCAAATTTAAACTCTCCTTTTGTATCAGTTGTGGCACCTGTTGTAGTTCCTTTAATATACACAGATGTACCAATCAGGCTTTCATTGGTGATAGCATCTGTTACAACACCCTTTACATAGCCCTGGGCAAAAAGACCAATGTTCATGAGCACCAGTACTAATGTAAAGACTATTCTTTGCAGCTTTTTTTTCATGATAGTTGAATTTTCGTAAATTGTTATGTTTGGCTTTAATTGATAGTTGATTATTCGGCAAATTAATCGGTAAAAATAGAATTTATTTTCAATAAAATTAATAAAATTTAACAAAAACAGGCTAGTTTAGAAAATGTCTAATCTAATTTCTTTCCACCCCGAATAGCATCTTATTTGAATTTGTTCGGCTTTGCACACATAACTGAAAACAGTCGGTGTTTACTGAAGTTGCACTGTCCTTTGTAGGAGACATGATTATCGTATAGAATGATCGCGGGGTTTGGAAGAAAAGCCCTGATTATAAGCATTAACTTTTTGAATTGTGGATGCAGTGTAGCAGGTCTCTCTGAAAGCAAATTAATATTTAAC
>CAISRK010000272.1 GCA_903887815.1 uncultured Bacteroidales bacterium
ATCCCGAATTCAGATTGAAAGTTCCGACAATATTATTTTCATCAAATAATCTGATCAGTTTAATATCATCAACTGTACCGTCATCATAGCTCATAATAAGCGCTTTCACATTTCCGTCAGGATAAACAAAATCAATACTGCCTCCTTTTTCCAGGAACCCGGTCAATATGCTGACTGAAAGCAAGATGCCGAAAGTAAATGCCAGATATTTTATAATCTTCATTGGTAAATCATTTCTCAAATTTCAATCCGGAGAAATTCCAGTTCCTGATGGGTTGGTTTGCTACTAATTATCAGGTAAACGACTGCATTTCGCAGAGTTTCTTATAAATGCCTTCTTTCGCAATTAAATCGTGATGGTTTCCGCGTTGTACAATTTCGCCGGCATTTAAAACAATGATTTCGTCGGCATGTTGTATGGTCGACAGTCTGTGGGCAATAACCACCGAGGTACGGTTTTCCATCAGTTTCACAAGGGCGTCCTGCACCAGGCGTTCGCTTTCGGTATCGAGTGCCGATGTAGCTTCGTCGAGGATAAGAACCGGAGGGTTTTTTAAAACAGCCCGGGCTATGCTTATGCGTTGCCTCTGACCTCCTGAGAGTTTCAGACCGCGATCGCCGATATTAGTATCATATCCTTTATCCAGTTTCTCGATAAATTCGTGGGCATTGGCCACTTTGGCAGCCGAAACCACCTTTTCGAGTGTAACATCCTTCATGCCGAAAGCAATATTGTCGTACACCGAACCATTAAACAGGATCGTTTCCTGGTTTACAATGCCCATCAGTCCCCGTACATCGCTTATAGCCATATCGCGTACGTCGTGGCCATCGATAAGCAGTTCTCCGCCTGTAATGTCGTAGAAACGTGGTAAAAGATCAACCATGGTTGATTTGCCACCGCCCGACGGACCAACCAGAGCAATGGTTTTCCCTTTTGGCACAACAAGGTTTATACCGGTCAGCACAGGTTCGGTATTATAACTGAACGATACGTTACGGTATTCAATACTGTGTTCCAGGTCGCCCAGGCGGATCGGATCGGGTTTTTCGATAATAACTTCTTCGGCCTTGAGGATATAATCAATGCGCTCAAGCGAAGAGGCTCCTTTCTGTATGTAAGCCGCTGCCTGCGATATGTCCTTTGCCGGGGGGAGAATTTGTGAGAAAACGCCTAGGTAAACAATAAACAGAGTGGCATCGAGTGAATTGTCATGTGCCAGGATCAAACCACCGCCATACCACAAAATAATTGCTGTAACCAGTATACCCAAAAACTCGCTGAGCGGTGAAGCCAGGTCGCGTTTGCGTATCATGCGTGTTGAAACCTTCGCATAATCGGTATTTGCTGTCACAAATTTATTGTAACTGTAATCAATAGCATTAAATGCTTTTATAATCCTCAGCCCGGAAATGGTTTCCTCGATAAGCGATACAAGTCCTCCCATTTTGGATTGCACTTTATCAGAAGTCCGGCGCAACGACCGGCCGATCCTGCCGATAATGAACCCGGAAATCGGCAAAACAATCAGTACAAAAACCGTTAGCTGAGGACTCAGGATAAAGAGAAAAATAAGGTAGGCTACTAATGTAATCGGCTGACGGAATATAATCTCAATCATTTGAAGTATCGACCATTCTACTTCCTGCACATCGCCGGTGAGTCGTGAAATAATATCGCCTTTACGCTGTTCGTTAAAATACGACAATGGAAGAATCAAAGCCTTGTAATAAATGGCATTTCGCAGATCTTTTACAACGCCGTTCCTTAAAACAGCAACAAAAAACATTGCCATATAACGGAAAAGGTTTTTAAGGAAATATATTCCTACCAGGATAGCGCAGATATAACTCAAAACCGTGACTTCGCCATATTGACTTATCAGACCGCTCACGTAAAAATTCAGGTTTTGCATGATTGACTCCTGTGTGAATTCCAGAGGAGGTGCCACCGTAATCGGATCCGCTTTTTTAAACAGGATTTGCAGTATGGGTATGAGTGCAGCGAATGAAACAATCGAAAAAAGAATGACAATAATATTGCAGATGATATTTACAACGGCATAAACCCAGTAGGGTTTAGCGTAAAGCATCAGTTTCAGGAATTTTTTCACGAAAAAGTATTTTAAAGATAACCCGGTTCAAGTAAGGATATTGCGCAAAATTAACATTAATTGAGTTTGATCCGAAACTTTTCAATTGTATGCTAACTTGCAGTATACCATATATTATTTATAAAATCAGTACCTTTGCCGCATGGAAACAACACGCCAGCACAAAATAGCCCGTCTTATCCAAAAGGATCTGGGAGAAATATTCCAGGCCATGGGCCGCGATAACTTCCCGGGTAATATGATTACCGTTACCAAGGTATATGTTTCGCCCGATTTGTTTATTGCCAAGGCTTATCTCAGCCTTTTCGGCAAAACTGAGAAAAACGAATTACTGGGCCTTATAAAGGAGCACCGGAAAGAGATCAGGCTGAAACTGGGTAACCGTATTCATAACCAGGTCAGGTCCATCCCTGAACTCGATTTCTTTATCGACGATTCGCTCGACTATATCGAAAATATCGACAACCTGTTGAAAAAGAATTAGATAGTCTCTTTCAGAACAATAAATGTTATCAGGAGATTTCATTTGCGAACAAGGATCAACGATTTTAGATTTTAGAAGTTGCCGAAAATTATGCCCATTTGATATACTTTTTAAATCACAAATCATTATTTTTTGTTCTTAAATCAAAATAAAACAATTTAACAGCTGTACCTAGAAACATGCAATACGATCCCATCAAACGTTCGCTTGGAAGCGTTTTTAACCGGACTCCTTTTTTACGAAAAGTTTTTTACCGATTACTCGATTTACTCCTTCTCCGTTCGTGGCATGTGCGCCGTGAAGTGCGAAAATGGGCGGCAACGGCGCCTGGAAATGTTTCGATTCTTGATGCCGGATCAGGTTTCGGCCAGTACGATTTCTTTATGTCGTCGTTAAACAGGAACTGGAAAATAAGGGGAGTTGATGTAAAAGAAGAGCAGATTGCTGATTGCAATAACTTCTTTAGCCAGATCGGGCGTAATAACGTGACTTTTGCCTATGCCGACCTTACTGCTTTTACCGATGCTTCGGCATATAACCTGATCCTTTCGGTGGATGTGATGGAACACATACTTGAGGATGTGCAGGTGTTCAGGAATTTTTATGCATCTCTGCAAACCGGGGGCATGGTGCTTATTTCAACCCCTTCGGACCAGGGTGGCAGCGATGTGCACGATCACGATGAAGACGATTCCTTTATCGAAGAACATGTTCGTGATGGCTATAACATTGTCGAAATACAGGATAAACTGAAGCTTGCCGGTTTCAGCCGCACCGAAGCCCTTTACCAGTATGGCAAAACGGGGCAGGTAAGCTGGCGCCTCTCAATGAAATATCCCATACTTGCATTAGGGAAAACCAAACTCTTTTTCATATTGCTTCCGTTTTATTACCTGGTAACTTTCCCCGTTTGCCTGGTGCTGAACTACCTGGATGCAACTATGATACATAAAACCGGTACCGGCCTTGTTGTGAAGGCGTGGAAATAAAAAAAACAAAAGTATGAGACGTATTGCTTTATTTTTGGCAAGTATTGTTCTGGCCGGCTTGGCTGTAAACGCCCAGGGCACAAAGGAAATGGCGCGACCCAAACTGGTTGTCGGGATAGTAATTGACCAGATGCGTTACGACTACCTGTACCGGTATTACAACCAGTATTCGGAAAACGGGTTCAAACGGCTTATGAACCAGGGAATGAATTTCACTTATGCCCACTTCAATTATATTCCAACTTATACGGGTCCGGGCCATGCAAGTATTTATACAGGAACAACGCCTTATTACCATGGAATTATTTCGAACGACTGGTACGACAAAACCCTTAAAAAATCGGTCTACTGCACAAGCGATACAGCCTTTCAAACTGTAGGCGCCAATAATGCTTCGGGTAAAATGTCGCCGAGCCGGCTGCTTGCCTCCACAATCGGCGATGAGTTACGCATGTCGAATAACGGGCTGTCGCGCGTTTATGCTGTTTCACTCAAGGACCGTGCTGCAATACTTCCGGGAGGGCACATGGCAAACGCAGCTTACTGGTACGATGGCGGATCGGGGAATTTTATTACTTCTACTTACTATGCCAAGGTATTGCCCCAGTGGGTCGACAATTTCAATGCGCTAAAAACACCTGCCAAACTGATGGCTTCGGGATGGAATTTGTCGCTGCCTGAATCGGCTTACAGCTGCTCCATGCCCGATAAGGGCGCCGGCGAAGCGGATGCTTTCAGTGAGGGGAAAACAAGTTTCCCTCATTCATTCGAAAAAGTACCGTTGCCAAACCGCCTGGAAAAAATAAGATCAACCCCTTTCGGAAACGAATTATTGGCCGATTTGGTTGTTGAGCTTATTAAAAACGAAAAACCAGGACAAGGACAATATACTGATTTGCTGGCCGTGTCATTTTCGTCAACCGATTATGTAGGACATGCTTATGGCCCCAACTCGGTTGAAGTGATGGACACCTATATCAAGCTCGATAAAGAAATAGCACGCCTCCTCGAAGCCCTCGACAACAGTGTCGGAAAAGGGAACTACCTTCTGTTCCTCACTGCTGATCATGCTGTTAAGCCAAATGGCGAATACATGAAAGAAAATCATTTGCCCTATGGAAATATGGACAGCAAAATGGTTGAAGACTCACTCAGGAACTTTTGCAACAGGTATTTTGGTTACACCGAAATTATCGAAACGGTAGAGGATAACCAGATTTACTTTAACCAGCAAACCCTCCGGAACAATAAAACCGATCTGCATTTGCTCAATACCGTGTTGATTGGTTTCTTAAGAAACACTTTCCCGCAAATGAATACGATATCCTCGAAAGAGGATTTCAATTCAAAAATGCCAACCCGCACGATGAGTACATTTATGTTGAATGGTTTTAACCCTTACCGTTCGGGCGACCTGTCATACGACCTGGCGATCGGTTATCTCTCAGGTAATTATTCCGAAGGCACTTCGCACGGCACATCGTATGATTACGATACCCATGTTCCCATGATTTTTTATGGATGGAAAGTCAAGCCGGGTGAGTCGAATGCCGAAGTGTATGTTGAAGATTTAGCTCCGACCATTACCAACATGTTACACATACAGGAACCAAACGGAACACTTGGAGTCCCGCTTATATACCCGGTTAAATAACCATTCTGACCCAATACAGTATTTTTCATTGATTTAAAAATACTTTCATTTTGAACCTCCCGTTTTTCATTGCCTACAGGTACCTGGTTTCGAAGAAATCGCACAATATCATCAACCTGATTTCGGGGATTTCGATGGTAGGGGTTGCTGTGGGTACGGCTGCACTGATCATAGTGCTGAGTGTTTTTAATGGTTTCGAATCGGTGGTTAAGTCCTTGTTTTCGGTTTTTGATCCGGATATTGAAATTTCAATTGCCGAGGGAAAAACGTTTCACAGTAAACAGCTTGATGCATCAAAGATCAAAGCAATTCCCGGTGTGATCAGTTATACTGAGGTGGTGGAAGAAAACGCCCTCCTGTATTATAAAAACCAGCAGTACCTGGCCACTATAAAAGGTGTGGATTCATCATACCAGCGCAACAGCCCGATAGCAGATTCGCTTCTGGTAACCGGCGAAATGCTGTTGCAGAAAGATAGCATCGATTTCGCAATTCCTGGTTATGGTATTGCCTATTTTCTCAGTCTCGATATGAATACGCCCGACAATTATATTTCGGTATATATCCCGAAACGAACCGGTGCTATTACAGGTTTGCCCCAGGAGTCCTTCAACAGTGAACTTATCAGGCCCGCGGGTATTTTTTCGGTTCAGCAGGATTTCGACGACAAATACATGCTTGTTCCCCTTCGCTTTGCCAGGCGCCTGCTCGACTATACCGACGAACTTACAGGTGTCGAAATCAGGATTGCCAAAGGAACTGATGCCGCCATAATTAAAGCTGCAATTTCCGGCCTGGCAGGGCCAAAGTTTAAAATCCGCGACAGGTTCGAACAGCAGGAACTGCTTTATAAGATTATGAAATCGGAAAAATGGGCTGTTTTCCTGATTCTGACTTTTATACTTATAGTTGCCTCTTTCAACGTGGTTGGTTCGCTAACCATGCTTATTCTCGACAAGCAGAAAGATATAACCATACTTCGAAGCCTGGGGGCTAATGATGCGGTTATAAGGCGGACATTCTTCGCCGAGGGACTCATGATATCGTTTGCAGGTGCCTTTGCCGGGTTAATCCTGGGATTAGTTGTTTGCATATTACAGCTGAAATTCGGCCTGGTAAAACTGCAGGGCGGAGGTTCTTTTATCATGGATGCCTACCCTGTAAAAATGATGGTGAAAGACTTTCTTTATGTTTTTCTGACAATTTCCCTGATCGGAATGGCCGCCGCCTGGTTGCCTGTTCGCCGTATCGGCATGCGCCCCGAAAAATCCTGATATTAGATCAGGCTTACTTGCTGTCGGATTCAACTTTCTCACCGAAAATATGAAATATTGGTATATAAAACTGATTTAAAGTCATGTAATATATATGGTGTAATGATATTTATATAAATTTGTATCTGTAATAAGTTCAACCTTTAAATCAGGAATCCGAATGACTTCGTCTTTACCAAAACAATTAACCGGATGGGTGTTATTTATTTTACTCTTCGCCGGTTCACAACTCAATGCTGCCAACAACATTACTCTGAACCCGGCTGGAAGCAACAGTTTAACAGTAATAAAGAACACATTTCAGCAACTGCAGGTTTCCAATACAATCAGCAGTTTCAACACACTCTGGCTGAATACCGAGAAAGGTGAATTTGTTGAAATTTCGGCTCCGTCGTATTCGAAAAGCAATGTGGCAGGTGCTCCTCAACTGCCGGTTTTAAGCCGGATGATTGAGATCCCGGCAGGTGCAACGGCCCGAGTAAATGTTATCAGCTTTGAACTGAAAGAATATAAACTTTCTGATTTCGGAATTACACAACGACTTTTGCCCGCACAGCTGCCTCAGCCCAAAACCGGCGACAAAGTTGCTTTTTCGTATAACAAACAACTATACGAATCCAACAGATTTTATGGTGAAGACCTTGCCCGCGTTGAAGTTGCAGGGTATCTAAGGAGTGTTCAGCTTGCCAACCTGGTTATTTCGCCGGTCGAATATAACCCCGTGACCAATACTATCAGGGTATACAACAACCTTGTTGTGGAAATACGCTTCGATGGAGCCGACAGGTCCGAAGCCAGCGATATTAAAGCCAGGACACGCTCGGCTTATTTTAGCGGCATTTTCAGGGATGTGCTTAACCATCAGCCTTCCGATGCGCCCCTCGATACCATTTCGACCGTTCCGGTTAAATATGTAATTGTTGCCGATCCTATGTTCCAGGAAGCACTTCAGCCTTTTATCCACTGGAAAATAAAAAGAGGATTCCAGGTTATTGAAGCTTACACAAATAATCCTGCCGTCGGAAATACTTTTGTTTCAATCAAGGCTTACCTGAAGAATCTTTATACTTCAGCCACAGCTACCGAGCCGGCCCCAACCTTTGTGCTTTTGGTTGGCGATGTCGCACAGATTCCGGCATACAACTGCGGGGCGCATGTTAGTGATCTCTATTACTGCGAATATACGGGCGATTACCTGCCTGAAGTTTATTACGGCAGGTTTTCGGCCAATAATGTAAGTGAATTGATACCCCAGATCAATAAAACCCTGCAATATGAGCAATATCTCATGCCGGATCCTTCCTACTTAAATGAAGTTGTTATGGCTGCCGGGGCTGACCCTTCGTACCAGCTGGTATGGGGAAACGGGCAGATCAATTACGGAACTACGTACTATTTTAATGCTGCTCATAACCTTGTTTCACATACCTACCTTCAACCTGAACCGGGCGGTGGTAATTATTCGCAGAATATCCGCAACAATATAAGCAACGGCGTTTCATATGCCAACTATACTGCCCATGGAAGCCCTGATGGCTGGGCAAACCCGGGCTTTTCCATTTCGCAGGTGGCCGCTTTGCAGAATAAAGATAAATATTGTCTCATGGTGGGTAACTGTTGCCAGACCAATACATTCAATCAAAATACATTTGGAGAAGTATTGCTGAGGGCTGTTGATAAAGGTGCTTTGGGATATATCGGGGCAACCGATTACAGCTACTGGGATGAGGACTACTGGTGGGGAGTCGGCAACGGCCCCATTGTCACAAATCCTACTTACGAAACCTCAGGCCTTGGGGCCTATGACCGAACCTTCCACGATCATGGCGAACCACGCTCGGAATGGTACAGCACCATGGACCAGATGGTGTTTGCAGGAAACCTCGCTGTTCAGGCATCGAACTCAAGCATGAAAAGCTATTACTGGGAAATTTATTGCCTGATGGGCGATCCTTCCACTATGGTGTATTTTTCGGTTCCGCCTGCTATGACGGTCAATTACATGCCGTTTCTTCCACTTGGCACCCCGTCATTTGAAGTTCAGACCGAACCTTACGCTTATATTGCTATAAGCAAAAATAATATTCTTCACGGTGTAGCCGAAGCCGACCAGAACGGCTATGCTAACCTCAGTCTTCAGCCTTTTACCGAAGCCGGTTATGCAAGCATTGTTGTTACAAAACAAAACCGTGAACCCTATATCGACAGTGTTCTGGTGGCATCACCCAACGGCCCGTACCTTGTGCTCGACAGCTACCTGGTAAAGGACAACGGTGGCAATAACAACCAGACTCCTGAATACAATGAACCCCTTACGGTTGACCTTGCATTCAATAATTTTGGAAATACAAATGCTGTTAATGCCGTTACTACTTTAACCTCGGGCGACTCATACCTGACAATACCAGGCAGCACTTATACCTGGCCACTGATCCCTAGTAACGGATCGGCCGCCGCCGCTGAGGCTTTGAATATAGATATTAACGAGTATGTACCCGATATGCATACGGCTTCATTCACAGTTTCTACACAGGTTGATACAAGCACCTTTACTTCGCAGTTTGATATTCAGATCAAAGCGCCGAAACTTATAAACAGCCAGATCACTATCAGCGATGTCGATCACGGAAACGGAAACGGGCGCATCGACCCGGGCGAAACTATCAACGTGCAGGTTATAGCAACCAACAACGGGCATTGTGCTTCATCGGCTGTTACAGCAAGTTTATTTGTAATCGGTAATTTTGTAACATCAAATTCCCCGGTAGTAAATCTAGGCATTCTGGCACCTGGTGCATCCGGAACGGCAAACTTCAGTCTTACAGTAAGCCAGGTTGCACCTGTAGGTTCAGCATTTGCGATGTATGTGGTTTCTGAGGCCGGGGTGTATAACTCTGTTTCCGCCTTATCGCCGATGGTAGGCCTTCAACTTGAAGATTTCGAAACCGGGAATTTCCAGAAATACAGCTGGAGTATGGCCGGCAACAAACCATGGACCATCACCACAACCAATAAGTCCGAAGGCACTTATTCCGCCAGGTCGGGCGAAATCAATAATGCCGAAAAAAGTGAAATGTTTATCGAAGGCCAGGTTTTCACAACCGATTCGATATCCTTTTTCAGGAAAGTGTCAACTCAAAGCGGGCATGATTTCCTGCGTTTTTATGTGGATGGCGTTGAGTTTGGCAACTGGAGCGGCAACAAGGACTGGGCAAGGGTAAGTTACCTTGTCCCGGCCGGAAACCACCGGTTTACCTGGACCTATGAAAAGGATTCGTCTACACTCGTTCCGGACGATGCTGTATGGGTGGATTATATAAAATTCCCGCCTTTCGGTCCTTCGATGGCCGGACCGTTGGCTGTAAATTCGCTTGCAGTTCCTTCAACCATCTGCAAAGGCGACCAATCGCAGCTCTATGCTCTTGCCACAGGTGGAACCGGGGTATACAGCTACCAGTGGACTCCGGCAATTGCGCTCAGCAATACCGGTATTTTTAACCCGCTTGCTTCCCCGGCCGAAACCACTACATATAATGTTGAGATTCTGGATAACGTTTCAATATTCGGAACGGTTACTGTAACTGTGGAGCAACCTCCGCAACCCCCGGTGGCTTCAGTTGTAAGCAACCATCTTGTGTCGTCTGTAGCCCAGGGCAACCAATGGTACAACTACCAGGGAATTATACCCGGAGCTACATCCCAGATTTACACACCTACATCCACTAATGCATATTATGTAACCACAACAAATGCCGCAGGGTGTGAATCCGCTGCTTCAAATTCGGTATTTTATGGATTCACAGGCATACAACCTGAGGCGGGAAACGGTATTTCGGTATATCCGAATCCTTCTACAGGCAGGGTATATGTAATTTATAACCTGAATTCCGTCAGCCATGTGAAAATTTCGGTTTTTAACGCACTTGGTAACGAAGTTGCCGTGGTTGAAGATGGAGAAAAAACCTTAGGCACATACCAGTCAGTCTTCGATGGAAGTATATTGCCGGCAGGAGTTTACTATTGTAAGATATTCAGCGGCGATAATGTCCAGGTTGTAAAAGTGGTTAAAAACAAATAATCTTTAATATCCCAAACCCAACATTCAGGTATGAAAAAGTCATTGCTCGCACTCCTTCTGATAGTCGGTTTTTCTGCATCTGTATTTGCAGGCGAATGGAAACCTATACGGTCGGACCAACCTGTAGCAGCTTCGGTTGTATTGATTTCATCCAATGTTTCCACATCGGTGATTCAATTCAAACTTGATGGTTTTTTTCTCAACAAGGTAAATACCCCGCATGGAGCGGCTTATACCGTATCGTTGGGAGAAACAACCCCGATCATGGATAAAAATGCCCCGGACCTGCCAAAGATGACCGCTTCAGTCATCATTCCCGATTTTGCCATGATGGATATTGAAGAAATGGGTTCTTCATATGTTGAATACAGCGATATCGAAATTGCTCCTTCCAAAGGGAACCTTTCCCGCGATATTGATCCTTCGTCTGTACAATTCGAATATGGAAGAGTTTACAACGAAAATACTTTTTATCCCGGCTCACATTCAGGGTTGCGCGACCCTTTTATTCTTCGGGATTACCGGGGCCAAACAGTGATTGCTTACCCTTTTCAGTATAATCCGGTTACAAAAGTCCTCAGGGTGTATACTGATATTACAGTCAAATTGAAACCAGTCAGTAACAATGGGTTTAATGTTTTAAACCAAAGCCGGAGTGCAAAGGGAATGGACCAGGATTTCAGCCAGGTGTACCCTTCTGTTTTCCTCAACACAACACAATCCGATTATGCCCCGCTTGACGATTATGGCCGTATGTTGGTAATTTGTTATACCGATTTTATGCAGGCGATGCAGCCTTTTGTTGACTGGAAAAACAGCATGGGGATAAAAACCGAAATGGTCGACGTTGCAACAATTGGATCGACTCCGGCTGCTATTAAGGCGTTTGTGGAAAACTATTACAACACCAATGGTTTAACTTTCCTCCTGTTGGTTGGCGATGCCCCCCAGATACCTACAAATACAGGAAGCGGTTTAGGCGGCCCTTCCGATAATGCTTACGGATACCTTGTTGGAAACGATCACTACCCAGATATTTTTGTGGGACGTTTTTCGGCCGAAAATGCGGATCAAGTTACTACAATGGTTCAGCGCACTATTGAGTATGAAAAATCGCCTCTCACCACTTTCAATTGGTTCGATAAAGGGTTTGGCATAGGGTCTGATCAGGGGCCTGGTGATGACAATGAATATGACTACCAGCATATGCGTAATATCCGTGCCGATCTGATTACTTATACGTACGCATCGGTTGGAGAATTGTATGACGGATCGCAGGGAGGCGAAGATTTACCCGGAAACCCTTCGCAGGCGAGTGTTTCGGCCGAAGTAAATGACGGCAGATCGATTATAAATTATGTGGGACATGGAAGTGATAACTCATGGGGTACAACCGGTTTCTCAGGGTCGAACGTTGATGCGCTATCAAACAACCATATGTGGCCGTTTATTTTAAGCGTAGCTTGCGTGAATGGCAATTTTGCGGGAGGAACATGTTTTGCGGAACACTGGTTGCGTGCCAAAAATGCTGAAGGGCCGACAGGTGCTGTTGCCACGCTCATGTCGACAATAAATCAAAGTTGGAATCCACCCATGGAAGGGCAGGATGAAATGGACGACATACTTGTTGAATCCTACCCGACCAACATCAAGAGGACCTTTGGGGGATTATCGATGAACGGTTGTTATAAAATGAACGAATCATACGGAGCCGACGGTAACGATATGACCGATACCTGGACCATTTTCGGGGATCCGTCGGTAATGGTTCGTACCGATATGCCTAAGGAAATCATTGCTACCCACGATAGCCAGGTATTTATAGGGGCAACTTCATTCACTATAAGCTCATCGGTTGAAGGCGCACTGGTTGCTCTTAGCGTGGATAACCAGTTTGTTGCATCAGGATTTATCGCAAATGGAACAGTTTCCCTGGATTTTCCTGCCTTTCAAGCCCCAGACACGCTTAAAATGGTGATAACGGCGTACAATTATATGCCTAACATAGCTGATATCCCCGTGATACCAAACGATGGGCCGTACCTGGTTTACAATCAGAGTTCTATCAATGATGCCTCCAGCGATAATGATGGATTGGCCGATTTCGGGGAAACAGTTTTGCTGGGGCTGGCATTGACCAATGTGGGCAGTGTTGGTGTAAATGATGTTCATGTGACGCTTACCTCCACTGATTCCTTTATCGATCTTATTGATTCAGTTGATGTTTATCCTCTGATTCCCAAACAGGACACTGTATTGAATATGAGTGGTTTCAGTTTTTCAATACATGCAAATGTACCGGATGCACATATAATTCCTTTCCATTTTACTGCCGTTGCCGGGAATAAGATCTGGACAGGGAATTTTACGGTTATGGCTCACTCTGGTGTGTTGAACATGCTTTCAGTTGTGATTGATGACACCGAATTTGGAAACAGTAACCAAAGAGTTGACCCGGGCGAGAAGTTTTCGCTTGTAATTGATGTTAAAAATACGGGAACCGCAAATATAGCCAATGTTAACGGCCAGGTGTCTTTCAACAATTCCTATCTGCACCTGCAGTCGGCAGCTATACAAAACTACGGCAACCTGGCTGGAGGAGAGTCGGAAACAAGGGTTTACAAATTTGAGGCCGATGCCGGTATATCATCAAATATTATAATACCGTTTGCCTTCATGATGACCGCGAACCAGGGACTGCTGGCATCGGATATATTCAACATAGCAGTTGGACAAAACCCTGTGGCTGTTGTCGATCTGGATGGTAATCAGAATTCTGGACCGGCGATTCTGTCGGCGCTTGAAGGAAACAATGTGTTAGCCAATTATACGACTCTTTTACCGGCCGACCTGGGGGGATACACTACGTTATTTATATGTCTGGGCGTTGGTTCACAGAAGCATGTGCTTACAACAGTGGAGGGTGAAAGACTCGCAAATTTTCTCGATTTGGGCGGAAAATTGTATATGGAAGGAGGCGATACCTGGTATTTTGATGCGAAAACAGCTGTCCATCCTAAATTCAAAGCAAACGGAACATCAGATGGAGGCAATGACCTGAATTCTCAAACCGGAGTTTCAGGGCAGTTTACTGAGAATTTAAGTTTTTCCTATACCGGGGATAATTATCATATTGATCAGCTGGCTGCAGTTTCGCCTGCCTTTGAGCTTTTTAAGAACAGTACCCCTTCCTATGTGTCCACTGTGGCATGTGATGCAGGGTCATACCGCACAATAGCTTCATCGTTTGAGTTCGGCGGATTAGCAAATGGTTATACCCCGTCGACCCGTTCGGAATACATGAAACGCATTATCGAATTTTTTACAATACCCGTTGCACCTTATTCAGCTAATTTTATGGGTTTCCCACCCACTATATGCAGCGGAGGCACGGTTAGTTTCACTGATTTTTCCACACCCGGAACAACTTCCTGGTCATGGACCTTCCCGGGAGGTACCCCCACCACCAGCACATTGCCTGATCCTGTTGTTGCGTATGCAATACCGGGTTTATATAGTGTATACCTCCTGGCTTCGAATGGTACCAATAGCGATATGGTTTCGAAAGACAACTACATTGCAGTTTCACCATGCACCGGGGTGCAACCGGGGGAAAGTCCTGAAATCGCTGTTTACCCGAACCCGGCATCAGCTTTTGCAACTGTTAGTTTCGGAAACATGCCGGGGAAAGTATATCTGAAAATCACTGATGCTGTCGGCAAAATAATTCTCGCATCCGAAGCAATTGATGCATCACAAGATTATACTCTCGACCTGACTAAACTGAACAAAGGTGTATATTTTGTAACGGTTTCTGATAAAAGTATGCAAGTAGTTAAGAAATTAATTATTCGTTAGCCTTCCGTAAGGCATAATAAAAAGCCATCAGGATTACTGGTGGCTTTTTTCATGGTTGCTATTTTAAATCCAAAACCTTATATCCGATATATTTTCCTATTACTTTTACACTTCAATATTGTAATCTTAATTTCATGAAAATCCACAAAAACCTGATCATCATATTCATCCTCTTTACAGGATTCAGCAAGTTATACAGTCAAAACACAATGCTAACGGTTGCTGAAAAATCGGGATTTGAATCCACAGCAAAATACACTGATGTGCAGTCGTTTATAAAAGAGTTAACTAAAATATCGAAGAACATCAGGGTCGAGACCATTGCGAGAACAATCGAAAACCGCGAGGTACCCTTGCTGGTAATAGCTGATCCAATGCCTGCCGGTCCGGCAGATTTGGCAAACGACAGCCGTGTTGTAGTTTACATCCAGGCCAATATTCATGCAGGTGAAGTGGAAGGCAAAGAGGCAACCCTGATGCTTGCCCGCGACCTGGTCCAGGGATTAAATAACGAAATCCTCCGGAAAGCAATAATACTGATCTGTCCCAACTTTAACCCGGATGGAAATGAGGCCATCAGCCCGGCTAACCGCACCTATCAAAACGGACCAAAAAACGGTGTCGGATTACGTTACAACGGCCAGATGCTTGACCTGAACCGCGATGCAGTTAAACTCGAAACCCCCGAAATGCAGGGTCTTATCAGGAATGTAATCTTGAAATGGGATCCATCGGTAATGGTCGATTGCCATACCACCAACGGATCTTTCCACGAAGAACCTGTCACTTTCACCTGGATGATGAACCCTGCTGGTGACCGCGGCCTGATCAATTATATGCGCGACGCCATGATGCCGGGTGTTTCGAGGATTTTAACCGAAAAATACAATGTACTGAATTGCTTTTACGGAGAGTTTAACGATATGCTGAATCCTGACAGTGGCTGGATATCTTACGCTTCGGAACCCCGATACCTTGTAAACTATATGGGGGTCCGCAACCGCCTTGCTATACTCAACGAAAACTATGTATACGCTGACTATAAATCACGGGTGCTCGGGTGTTATAGTCTGCTGCATTCCATATTGGGGTATTCAGCGGATCATGCGGTCGAAATAAAAGATATGATCAAAAAATCTGATCTTCAGAATAATACAGGTATGAATGACCCTGCAGTTAGTGATTCGTTCCCGCTTGTGTATAAAGTTCAGCCTACCCCTGAAAAAATCACGGTAAGGGCATACGAAGTTGAACCCTTAAATGATACCAACAGTTATTACAAGGTAAGGAAGACCGATAAAGTAAAACCTGTAACTGTTCCATACCTTGCCGACTATTATGCTACCAAAAGCACAACCATGCCTTATGCTTACCTGTTAAAACTTACTGACCCTTTGGTTGTTAACCTGCTGATGGCACATGGCATACGGGTTGAAAAATTAACCGGACCTGTAACCCTCGAAGTTGAATCATTCAGGATAAGTGAACTTAAACCGGTCCCAAGATTAAACCAGGGTCACTATACCAATACAGTGAAAGGGACAATGATCACCGGTACAGTTAATTTCGAACCGGGCAACTATGTGGTGTATCGGTCGCAGCCACTTGCAAACCTTGCTGCCTATATGCTCGAACCTCAGTCCGACGATGCCTTGCTGCTCTGGAATTTCTTCGACCGTTACATCGTACCACAATGGGGACCAGGCTTTAATGCTTACCCGGTTTACAGGCTGATGAAATCCACAGTGCTGAAATCGGTGGCTCTGAAAGAATAATAATGCTTTGGATTTGAATAGCTATGGAATTCTTAGCTTACGAGGAGGTTTACCTTTCGTTTGTAATTATATTTGTCTTATAAACGCAAAACATGAAAAATTTCAATTTCTTTCAGCTTCTGATAGGTTCATTCTATAACCCTGAAGTATACCGTGATGCCGTAGGCAATAAAAAAGGAAGTACGTTTGGATACCTGTTTTTCCTGGTGGTAATCTGCACCATTCCATTGATGATTTCAATATTCACAGGAATGAATACATTTTTGAAAGATGATGGTAAATTCATTATTGACCAGGTTCCTGAGATCACCTTCAGCGATGGCCATGCATCGATGAAAGAAGCATCTCCTTATTTCATTAAAACAAAAGAAGGAAATGCCATAATTGCGATTGATCTTTCCGACTCGGCTCAAATTACTGAATTACAGGGTGATACCCGGTTATTGCTAACCAGGAGTAAATTAATTGCCCAGCAGAAAGAAAATGAAACCCGTACCTATGATCTGTCGAAAGTCACGAATTTTACTCTGAATGCATCAAAAATCAATTTCTGGCTTGGGTATGCCTGGATCGTTTATATTTTAATTTTCGTTTGTATACTGATCTGCCTTTATATATACAGGCTTTTACAGGCACTGGTCAACGGCATATTCGGATTGATTATCAGCGCGATAATAAAAGTTAACCTCGACTACACTGCGTTACTTTATATTTCTCTTGTTGCCATTACACCTGTTGCAATTTTGGCTTCAGTTTTATGGGCTACTGATTTAAACATTCCCGCCAAAGGCTGGCTTGGGTTTATACTCGCAATCGGGTATATAGGTTTCGGAATTAATGCTAACAAACCTCAGCCAGTTTCAAATTTGAATGAATATTACGAAAACGAATTGCCGCCGACTCAAGATCCATTATAGGAATTGTTATTACACAAACTGTAAAAAAGCAAAAAGCCCGTAGTTCGAATACGGGCTTTTTAAGTTTTTAAAAGGCTTTACCTTAATACTTCGAAACCTTTGCTTCGGCAGCCTGAAAAACTTCTTTTGTATCTGCATCATATACAAATGCAATTACATGACAGTTCTTAGGAACCATAGTGTTTAAATTGAAACCTGTTAAATGTACCGGGTACGATTTTACAATAGGTGTACCGGATGTATTTTCTTTAAGCAGGATAGTCGTTCCGTTAGTGCCGTTTACAGTTCCACGCAGCACATGCATATGCAAATAGCTGTTTATATTCGGAACAGCTCCCACAAGAGGATCGCTGTTTTTTTGCGGGGCAACAATACTGTCTTCGATAATTGCAACAGTGAGGTTTAACGAACGTCCCATAACAGGATGAATAAAGCTGGTTTTCGTATGGATGCACAGCTTGTCGTCAGCGGCATTGTATTCGGTAATTAACTGCAAATCCATTAGCGGAGCCTGGGCGATTGTGGTTTTTACTGCATTGGCCCACGCCGAAGGCGATAATACCTGCTGGTCGTTGGGATAGCCAATCCGATTTACCATACCATTCGGGTTACCGACAGCACTGATTTTAAAGAAAGCATCCCAGTCTGTTCCTGCAGTTGTGCGGAAATCGTATGCCAGTAAGGGATTGCTTGTACTGGTCCTGGCAAAAAAGCCTGCATGCACTGCCATAACAACAAGGGTATCCTTATACTGTTCTTTAAGGTCGGAGGCAATAAGCCCTGCCCGCGGGCAGTTTGGACAGTCGTGGCCGGTATAATCCTCGAGCAAAGCCCGTTTGAAATGAACCGTTACTGCCGGGAATTGGGGTGCCGGACATGCTGATGTATCCACGGGCTGGTTATGTACCACGTAAGGTTCCGTAACCTTGTCGCACGATGCAATAACAAACACCACTGCAGCTGCTAACAAAGCGGATTTTATAAAATATGAGGTTCTCATTTTTCTTGTTTTTAGAAGCTGGTTGTTACGGTTAGTGTAAATCCATTCGAAGCCGGAACATTGCGGCAAACACCGCCCACGCAAACAATCCCTTCGCGTTGCTTGCCATATGATACCTGTATTCGGTTCGCTTCGTTATTGTATGCCACAGCTACAAGCGGGTAATGGAATCGCCTGTCGGCATCGTCGTTACCATAATTCCATCCATCGGCAACACTGACAAACCATTTTGGGGCAACAGTATATTCGAGCAATCCCAGGAGCCAGTCGCCGTCATCTTCTTTGGTCATCAGAGTCTGAGCCTCCAGGCGAAGTGCTTTGGTAGGAGTAATTTTGTATGTCATGTCGGCTACAATGATGTCTGCATGTATCACAGGTTCACCTGGGTGTCCTTCGATCACTTCGATATTGTAATCTTCATACATGTAGGTTAAAAGCAGTTTGAAGTTATGGCTGAACTTATGGCCGATCTCGATATTGAAATCGCGGAAGTATTTTACGTCACCTACTTTGAAGAAAGGAGATGTATATCCTAAAGTGCCGGATTCGCCTATGGCAGTAGAGTCGTCAACCTGGTTTTTTACTATGGAATTGATTGCCGAGAAGTTTACGGCAACATCGGTTCCGTACTGACCGCCCAGAATGGTGTTTTTCTTTATTTTGTAGTTCAGTTGTGCTTCAAGCCCCATTTCATTGTTAGGCTGGGTTGCATAAGGGTAAAATGCGGCAAGTGTGTAAGTCTGCTGTTTTGTTATTGCCGGAAGATAATTCATATCGAGAACATTTCCGGTTTCGGTCCGTTTCGATTTGTAATTCATATTATCCAGCCTCTTGGCCTGGACGATTATGCCGAAACCTTTCTGGCTGTATGATGCAGTGAGCAGCAACGATTCCCCTTTTTTGTATATAAAATTATTCATTGCATTGGGATCGTTTATTTTTTGTGCATATTCGGCGTTCAACCCGAAATTACCATAGCTCATATTAATCCTGCCTGCACCGGAAGCAACATTTAGAGGCAGTATGAGTTTTTCCTGGTCAGCATTATAAATTTCCTCATTGGCCTGGTACTTGCTCACAAAACTCCCTCCAAACTGAAAGCGGAATTTTGAATTTTCAAGTGACGGAACCAGGTCGTTCAGGTTTACGTCAGCATCCCCGCCACGAACGATTCCCGGACCTTTATCCCAGAAATAGCGCTGTGTTCCATAAATTCCTTTTAGTTCTATCCCCTTTACCGGGTTGAATTTCAAGCGTATGCCATTCAGCGAATTATCGTATCCCAGGTTATGTTCTTCGTAGGTACGGAAGATCATGCCGGAGCCGAATTGTTCGTAAATATGCCCTGCTGTTACCTGGAACTGACCGGTTTTATAATCAACATACCAATACGGGATACCTGCGCCCTTGTAACGCGGATCGTAGCCATTAACTGGATTTAAATAGGTCTCGTAACGGAGTCCTGCATTAAAACTGCCGGCGGTGTAAGTAATATTGGTCCAGCTGTTCATCATCATTTTTTCGGGTACCGGGAAAGCCCCGATGGCCGAATCGACCTTGTAGTACTGGGCGTCCATCTGGAAATTGCCGTTAACCTGGCTTCCAAGGGAATTGCTCTGAGCAAAAAGCAGGGCTGGAGCCAAAAATAATACTCCCGCAAGCAGGAATGGGATTGTTAGAAAACGTGTTTTCAAGGGTATGAATTTTGATTTGGGGTTGCCGGTAAAGATGAGGCAAATCTACATAATTCTTCCGAAAAAAATACCTCCTGATAAAAATGTAATAGATTGATTACATGTTTTATCCGGAGGTGTTGCCGCTGGCTATACAAGGCGAAGATAATCAGCTTTGTATAATGGATCAGCAATTAATATGGTTAGTGCGAAAGAGGCTCGCCTGCCTTCACTTTACGTACGATATTTATCAGGTCAAGCTCGGCGCCTTCGCTGAAACTGGTGTGCTGCCATACTACTTCGCCTTTCCCGTTTACCACGAAAGTGTGAGGAACCGCATTTACATTCATGGCCCGTTTGAATTCCGAATTGAGGTCGAGTAATATTTCGTAGTTCCAGCCTTTGCCGTTAACCAGGGTTTTCACCTGTGCCGACGAACGGGAGTCATCAATGGAAACTGCATAAAGTTTTACCCCGGTTTCCTCCTGCCAGTCTTCATAAACATCCGAAATAGTTGTAAGCTCTTTAATGCAGGGCTTGCACCATGTAGCCCAGAAACTGATGATAAATGGTTTTCCGTCGTTGAAAAGCTTATCGGTAGTAACCCTGGTGCCTTTCATGTCGGTGACTGTAACATTGGGAAGTTTAAAAAGCACTTTGTCGGCTCCGGTTTCCTGTGCCATCAGTGTAATTCCAAAACAAAGCAGGAATGCAGATAAAAGGATGTTTTTCATGTTAATTTTTTTTGATTGCGATTTAAATTATTTCGGGGGATAATATACTTCGAGGATTTTACATTCGGGAAGCGGCACTATTTCAATTTTCTCCATAATAGCCGGGATCAGTATTACTTCACCGGCCTGCAGGGTTTCGTCGCCGCCTTCGTACCCTATCCTGCATTTGCCTTCGGCACACTGCAGAATAACAAACGAATCGAGACCACTGTAATCTTTAACAACAGGCGTGCCAAAATGAATGATACTGGTATTAAAATAACGACTCTCGACTACAGGCACCGTTATATTGAAAGCAGGTTTATAATCAGTGCGATATTTGCTGTACCTGGTAAAGTCAATAGCATCCAGTGCCAGTTCCGTATGCAATTGGCGGGGATTGCCTTTGTCATCAACCCGGTCGAAATCGTAAATACGGTATGTACGGTCACTTGTTTGCTGTATTTCGAATAGAAGCAACCCAGGTCCCAATGCGTGCACCCTTCCGGCAGGAATAAAAAAGACATCTCCTTTTTTCACCTTCTCAAAGTTCATTATTTCTTTGAGGTTTCCATTGCCAAGGTGCGAAAGATATTCATCCGCATTCAGTTCCTTTTTAAACCCACTTATAAGTTCCGAGCCGGGTTCGGCATCGGCTATGTACCACATTTCGGTCTTGCCCGTTTCGTTGTGACGGCTTTCGGCCAGTTTATCATCAGGGTGAACCTGTATCGAAAGCCAGTCGCTGGAATTCAGAATTTTTACCAGCAGGGGGAATTTAGTTTCATATTCGTCGAAAATTGCCTCTCCCACAAGATCACCCATGTATATTTCAATGAGTTCATCCAATTGATTACCGGCTAGAAATCCATTCGATACCGTACTTATCTCCTCCCCGTAACCCGAAAGTACCCAGGCTTCGCCGCAGTTGGGCAAAGGCGCATAATCCATCCCGAAGACGGTATGAATTTTATTTCCGCCCCAGATTTTATCTTTAAAAATCGGTTTGAACTTTAAGGGGTACAGTCCACTCATTGTGATTACAATTATATATATATCAGCGGTTTACTACGGAAGGTGATTTTAGTTCCGGGCTTCAAAAGTACAATTTTATGTATTCCGGTCAACAGATAAATTGCATAAGCTCTGCCAAACTTTTCGGCTACATAATATTTTGATGTGCTAGGCATAATAGAGAGCTAGTCTAAAGAAGAAAAAGTCTTTATCCCTGTTACCATTATTAGATGTGATAAGTTTC
>CAISRK010000273.1 GCA_903887815.1 uncultured Bacteroidales bacterium
ACAGGTGTCGACAAGTTGTTTCAGTTTCTTTGCTGCTCCATAATACTTATCGACAGCGAAATAGTAATTTGGATTGTATCCCCAACTCAGGTTTCCCTCGAATTCGTTAACAGGCATAAGTTCGATCGCATTTATGCCTAGCTTTTGCAGGTAACCAATGGTATCAATTACTGCCTGGAAAGTATGTTTCTGGGTAAAATCTCGAACCAGTAATTCGTAAATTACAAGTTTGGTATTTGCAGGGGGAACAAAACCCGATGTTCGCCAGGTATAGGGTTGCTGTGCAGTTTGAAATACGGTGGCAATTCCCTGGGTTTTACCTGTTGGATAAGGGATCAAAGCAGGATATGTATCGGAAGTTATATATTGATCGTTCCAGGGATCGCTGACTTTAGCCGCATAAGGATCGCCAATTCGGATATTCCCATCGACCAGGTACTGAAAAACATATTCTTTGCCCGGAACCAGGCCATCAATCTGGACCCAATAGTGTTTCCCGTCGGCAGTGCGTTTCATGTATGATAACTCATCGGGCAGCCAGTTGTTGAAATCCCCGATAACATAGGCGAACTGTTTGAACGGAGCATATAAAGAAAGTAGTACTGAAGTTCCGCTCAGATAATTGATACCATCTTTAATACCGGCAGGTAATTCGGCTACTGTTACGGCCGGACGTACATAATAATAAAATGAGTCGGCAACCATTGCTGTAGCGGTCTTTGCCACTGCTTTTACAAGAGAACGGCCGTAAGCTGAGGCTGTAATTGTATAATTGAGAAGGGCTGTATTTGTACCAGCTACTTTTTGCCCATTTATATATAATAAGGTAGAATCAGCAAATACGGATGAAACACTAACATTTTGAGTTGCATTGAGATTGAGGAATAGAAAATTTTCAGTAGGGTTGGTTATTGTGACTCCTAGTGTTGACGGGAATACATCATAAAAAATATCAGCTCCCGCAGCGGTTTTTCCTGTTTTTGATCCATCGGAACTGCGAAAAACAAAAGCAAGTTTCTGTATTATTTCAGATGCAGGCACATTATAAAAACTGCGGATTGTCGGCCCGATTACAAGTTTCCATTTATCGTTACCCAGTGATGTCATTTTACAGGCCGGGATATTTTCGCTCCAACCGGCTTTAACGTACTTCCAGTCCGATGAGGATGTGCTCTGGCTGGTTATCACACCCGTATGTGCATATACATCGCCGGTATATCCCGCAAGCCCGCCGCTTCCCTGTGTGGCATCAAAAACAACTTCAACACTGTTCAGGTCAGTAGGCAGGGCAGGGGTTACAGTAATTAACTGTCCAAAACCATTGTATGTCGTTATAAGTATGAAACCGACAAAAAAGATCAGATTTTTCATTGTATATGATGTTAAAACATGGCAAATTTAAGCTATTTGCCCAGAATAGCTTTGTCAATTTTTTGATTTTTCCAGGTGTAGAATGATTGAACCGTTGAATTTCCAATATGCGTATGAAACGGCAAAACCTTAGCCCAAAGTATTATCTGCCAGTTGCTACTTTATTTTTTTTAAGACAGCGGCGGATAATGATTTCAATGAAATCGAGTCCCCTTTATGTTTTTTATTGGTCAGCAGGTCGATCCAGGTGCTGTTGGGAGGGAGAGTGAAAGCCTGTTTTGTCGGTTCAAGGTTGAACATCACTAGTATGTCATTTTTTGAATCCGAGCGTTTATAGACTAGTTTTTTGCCTTCAGTTACCAGGAAAGTAATGTCGCCGGATGACAAAACCTGGTTCTCTTTACGAATGCTGATCAGTTTCTTGTAATAATTGAACTGCGATTTGTTAAATGCCACCTTATCATAGGTTTTCGGTCCGGGCTGTATGTTGGTGCGTGTTTCGGGATTAAACTTCAGTTCCTTCCACATTAGTGGTTTGCGGCAGTTGGGGTCGTCGGCTCCCCACATTCCCATTTCTTCGCCGTTCCATATTTGCGGCGCTCCTATGGTGGTAAACAGATGAACAAGGTATAACTGTAGCCTTTTGTAGGTTTCTGCATCAGGTCTGCCGGTTTTATAATCTTTGTTATCATTGGGCGAAGCCTGGTATTTGTACTTGTTGGTATTGTAGAAATCACTCAGCAAACGTGGCGAATCGTGGGTTGAAGATGTATTCATCATAGCATAGCGGTTAGCCGAAAACAGCCTTGTCCATTCAAACTGGAGACTGTCCTTCAACTGTTCTGCATTGATCTCATAATCAGTCTTTGCGAAGAAATACCTCGCAGGTTTGTACGCCTGGTAAAACATCACTGCATCGAAAACATCCCCGCTTGTAAATGGAAGGGGATTCATGAGTTTATTGGGCCATTGTTCCCACCAAATTTCGCCAATAAGATAAGCATCGGGATTCACTGCGCGGACCACCTTGCGGAAATCGCGCCAGAAACCTAGTCCGATATGGTCGGCAACATCGAGCCTGAACCCGTCGATGCCTTTGGAAGCATCGCCGCCGGGAGCCAGCCAGTGTATTGCTACATCGAGAATATGCTGTTTCGCACCGGCATTGATATCTCCTTCGTACGCATGACCTATCCTGCGAACGGTCGTAATACTAACTTTTTTGATTTCAGGAAGGTACTTGTTCCCAAGCCAGCCTTCGTATTTAAATTCATTTTCGGGTGTAGCCGGGTTATCGAATGAAGTAATATTATACCAGTCCTTGTAGGCTGATTTTTCCTGGTTTTTAACAATATCGTCGAATGCCCAGAATGAAGTACCTGTATGATTCCACGAATAATCCATTATAATCTTCATTCCGCGTTTATGAGCCTCATCAACGAGTTTAAGGAAAAGTTTGTCGGCCGAGGTCCATTTCCAGGTTGAAGCATCATCCGGGTTTTCGGCAGCAATCATTTTGTTGTCACCAACTGGATCGGGGCCAAAGTTTACATCGATATGATGGTAATTGCGGGCATCGTACTTATGCAACGACGGGGCATCGTTAAGCGGGTTCATGAAAAGTGCGTTAACACCCAGGTCCTGGAGGTAATCGAGTTTATCAAGCGCACCCTGCAGATCGCCCCCGTAGCGGCGGTATTGCACGGCATCGTTGAAGGATTTTCCTGATTTCACGGCCCAGTCTTCCTGCGTGTACCAGTCGGATGACCAAGGCGTAACCGACCAGCCGGCAGGAGTTTTGATATTCATAAACGGAACATCCATATTTTCCGGTGTGGGATCGTTGGTTTTATCGCCGTTGTTAAAACGCTCGACAAATATCTGGTACCATATTGCATTCTTCGCCCACGTCGGAGGTTGGCCGATCGGGGTTTGGGATGTTTGTGCGAATGCAAAGGACAAAATACCTGCAAAGGTGAGTAGGAATGCCAGAAGTTGTTTCATACTAAGTTTTAGTTATTCGTTTACTGATTTGAAATAAAACGCCGCTTTATTATAAATGAAGAATAACTGATTTTGGGAATTACCATTATTTAGTCCAGCCAGGTTTTGCTGTTTCCGGATCCCGTTTACGCTATTTTCAGTTTACTAAATTATTATTTTAATTGTTATCGGCAACACCGATATCAATGTAATTTTATCGTGTCTCTGGACTTTAGGGTATATGGAAGATTGTAACAAAACCAGAATATTCTCGATTTGGATTCAGTTTTGGAGATGCCTGAGAAGCCATCAACCGTTCGCTTATCTGTATTATTTCATTAAAACCGAAGGGAAACCCGGGGAATATTTCGTGCCTAAAAGCCTTGAAACAAACATCACAGAACAATTATTTAGAACTTTAATATATTCGAGTCTGGCCGACACTAAAATACCGGAGGTTGTGAATGTGGAAAGAGTAAGTTTGCGTAAAAACCTATTTTATAACAACTTTCTTCGATATTATTCCTGCAGCTGTGGTTATTTGTACCAGATACAATCCCTTCGAAATTGCATTGCATTGTATTAGGAGCGATCGTTCATTAGTTAAAATCCTTTTTATTACTTCATTCCCAAGCACATCAATCAGCATTATTTCTTTTGAGTTTTCGGGAATACGTGTAATCATTATCCAATCGGTTGCGGGATTCGGGAAAATGCGTATACTGGTTTCCGGATTTAAAACACCGGCTGCCGTGAAAATATCGTATTCATCGGCTCCGATGTCAGGCGGGTTGCTCCGTGTGTTTCCATCAATATCAACCAGAATGCCCAGGTCGGTTCCATTTACAAAATAACCGTTTTGGATATGAATATCGGATACTGAACTGAACATTGGATCCTGGTTTAGTGAACCGGCATCCTGTCCTGTTGCCGTTTTCCACTGGGTAAAACTTAAGCCAGTTGTAAGCGGCATAAACCTGCCCGCATAATTATTGTCCTGGCCGGTATAATAATAAATATTGTGATCCAGTTTGCCGGCTGCAAAAGGATCCCTGGTTGTTGAGGCGCTGTATATGCCATATGCCTCGGATCCGTTAAATCCTGAACCTGTTTCGCCAATGCTGATCCGGATAATATTGTCCCGGATTTCAACTACCCCCGACCCGAGAGTTGATCCGCCAATCCCGACTCCAATATACATACCCATAGCAAATGCCATATTCGGATTTAAACCATGCAGGTTATCGGGGGTAAGATAGATTGAATTGTGCTGAATTTTAATCGCCCCGCTTGTTATGTTTGTCGAACTCCTGTACATATATATGCCAACCGGTGCATAGGTATCGATAGTTGAAAACAGCGTGTGGGAAGTCCCGGTACCTAAATGCCATATCATATTGTTGACGATCGAAATACCAGGGTTGTTGTCCATAAGCATAAGGTATATCCCTTTGCCTCCCATGCCGTCAACACAAGTGCTGTATAAATCGTGTATACTATTCTTTTCTATTTTCAACACCTGGTTTAGCATGGTTGGTACAAATATTCCTTCCGGGGTGTTCGATTTCTTATCGCGGATAATATAACATACTTCGTTTCCTGTGATCTCAAGGTTTTGAGAGTTTGCACAGTAGATTCCGCAGGTTGAAATATGCAGCTGGCTGTCGCCCACAAGGTTATTAAGAATTCTTGTGCCATACGAAAATCCTGACGAAGAGGGAGCGAAAATATCTATTCCTTCGTAGCCATTATAAATATGATTGTTCTGAATCAATGTAGAGTCGCACCCGGCTCCTTTGATCAGAATGCCGATATCGGCCGTACTGTCGTTTTGGAACGATTTTATAATACAATTCTTTATTGTATTGTTATCGGCCGAATTAGTGATATAAAAAACACTGCCGTGACTGCTGCCTAATTCAAATGTCAAATCCCTCGAATCCGGTCCGTAAGAAGATCCCTCAAAAACAATGAACCTGGCTCCGTCGAGTTTTATTCCCCATGGACTTGCTGCAGTTGCCGTTATATTAATTTTTGGCGAAATTTCCTGCACCGGCTTAAAAGTGATCCGGTTGGCAGCAGTTCCCTGAACTGTAAGTGTTAAAGGTTGTGTTTCGGTATATGAAGCATCGGTTAGGGAAAATGTTACACCTCCTGTTCCAACACCGTTAGTATTTAGTGCTGCAAAAGCATCTGAAAGAGAAGTATAATTTCCTCCTGCCCCGACTGCTTTGTTCCCGGTGAGGGGTTGAGATTCCGCAATTGTGCTGTTAAAAAGGAATCCCAGCAACAGAAGTAATGCCAGGCAGAATGTGGTTTCTGATTTCATTTGGATTAATTTACTTAGAATCGGCAGCTGGAAACATTCTAAAGGTTTCCACACAAAAGTAAAGCTTTCACTAACAGTACAGGCATTTATAAAAGTGCACTGACGAACTCATTCAAAAAAGAAGCAATCAGAAAGAACAAGAATTCACTTCACGATTAGTGTGAAAACCCTTGTCAGGATTACAATAGAATGATGTCAAAAACTTATATTTCGAATTTTTCGCCCCAGTCGGCCATAAGCTGCATAACCGGCAATAATTTTCGCCCGTCATCGGTTAACGAATATTCGACTTTTGGAGGAATAACTTCATAAACCTTGCGGCTTATAATGCCACTTTTCTCAAGTTCTCTCAGGACTTGTGTCAGCATTTTATCGTTTATTCCGACAAGTATTTTCTTTATTTCACCAAAGCGTTTAGTGCCATTTCGCAAATTCCAGAAAACCAGGCTTTTCCACCTGCCTCCAATAATGGAAAGTGTTAGGTCGACCGGGCAATAGTAAAAGGTGCCGTCTATTTCGTATCTTTTCATAAATCAGTAATTTGTTACAAAGGTAAATTTATTTTCAGATACTTACCTAATAGATAGTACTTTCATTTTGGGTAGTATATTGCGTATACAAAGTGTTAGTTTCACCTTTGTACTTCAAATAATTTTAGCAAAATGAGGAAAGTAATTTTAAGCGTGCTGCTAATTGTAGCATCAACCGTAATTTATTCACAAACTAACAAGCAAAAATCAGAAATGGAAACATCAGCAAACAAAGAAACCGCATTAGGCTTATCAAGGGCTATTATGACAGGACAATGGGATAAAGTAGATGCATTATTGGATGAAAATTTTCAATATGTCGGTGACGGTCAAGCCCCGATTGGCAAACAGGCATATATTTATTTCATGAAAGAAATGCTTTGTACTGCCATGACAAATATGGATATGAAATTTCCAAGAGTAATTGCAGAAGGGGATTTTGTTTCAGTAGATTACACAAATGAAATGACCAATTCGGGGCCTTTCTTTGGAATACCGGCAACCAACAAGAGAGTAATGGGAACAGGACAGTTTATTCGTCAGATGAAGGATGGCAAAGTTGTAGCTGAATGGCAAACGACAAACATGTACGGTTTGATGGTTCAACTCGGAGTAATACCTGCACCACAAGGAAAATAATTGTAAAGTTTAAATCGTGAAATGAGCTGGTTCGTTCCGGCTCATTTTTTTTATTTGATGTTTTGATAAAAGAAATTCAGTCAAAGAAGGTTTTGACCTACCATCCGGATGCATTCCCGACTCATTGGGATTTGAATCCTTACCGGGGATGTTCAATAGGATGTAAGTATTGTTTTGCCCAGTATTCGCATAAATACCTTGGACTGGATGATTTCTTTAAAGATATCCTGATCAAAACTAATGTATCCGAAAGCCTGGGAAAGAAATTAGGTAAAAAAAACTGGAATAACGAACAGATTAAAATTGGAGGCATAACCGATTTATACCAGCATCTTGAAAAGAGATACAAGCTAATGCCAAAGGTTTATGAAATCATCAAAAAGCATAAAACCCCGGTTTTTATCCAAACGAAATCGACATTAATCCTGCGTGATTTCGAAATTATACAGGAACTTTCAAAAATCACATCGGTCGATATAGCTACAAGCATCACCACATTCGACGAATCAATACGAAAAGTAATTGAACCTGGAGCCTCGACGACCCTTGAACGTATTGAGATGCTAGCAAAATTTAAAGGAATAAGCCGGAGTACGACCCTGGGCTTTATGCCCATTATTCCCTTGTTATCAGATACGGATGAAAACCTGGAAACAACTTTCAGCCTGGCTAAAGAATATGGGATTGATAATGTAGTTACCAGCTTTTTGTTTTTACGCGGAGATGTAAAGTCAAAATTCATGGCATTGATAGAACAGCATTTCCCAGAAATATACACCGGATTTTCGAAGTTGTATGCAACCTCCACGGTTGACCCGAACTACAAACAGAATATAAATCTTAAAATTAAAAAGCTAAGAGATAAATACCAGTTATTTAGTGTTTACAAAGCTGTTGAGACCATTGCTCATTCAGATCAACTATCTCTTTTCTAACGAGCATAGGCTTTTCCAGGCCTATCTGCTAAGTTCAAGCACCCACATTTGCATTGTTTCAATTTCAGGTTTGTCGTTCAGACTGTAAACCTGGTTTCCGATTACCTTTTTTGCTTTTATAAATCCATCGATTCTTTCCTGGTATTTTTTAAAATCAATCCATGCAGCCTGGCTCCCGGTATTCATTATGCACATGATAGTTTGGTTTTCATCATAGCGAAAATAAACATAAAGACCATTCTCAGGAACATATTGCATAAGTTTTCCTGTTTTTAAGGCGGATTTTCAAAGCTATATTGGCGGGTTTCATTTTGTAAGTTTTGGGAATACTGTCAAACGAAGTAAAGTGCTGCCATATGGCACAAGTTCAAGATTTTCGGTCGGCCCGTTATTGGTGGTTTGCGCCGGAAATGCAGGAGTTCGTTCCACGTTCAGGTTCCATTTTTCGTCGTAAACCCTGTTCAATTCCCACCCGGGTATTCTTTTGGCCTGGACTTCGATTTTAACCGGTGAATTTCCTTCATCCCATGGATAGCCAGTTATTTCAGTTTTCTTCACTTCCATTTTTCCGCCTGCATCCAGTGCATAGTTCCAGTCCGAAACCGGGTACAATTCCCATGCGGGGAATTCTTTCGTGGATTTTTCATAGCCTTTCATCACTGATTTTGTAGCATCCACGGCCAGGCTATATACCAGTGGACCTCTTTCAACTGCAATTCCGTTACCGGGCCAGTTGCTGGTTCTTACTGCCATAGGTATTTTCAATGTTATAATATCGCCGGTGCTGAAAGTTCTTTTCAGTTTATAAAATGTACCTGGATGTAATTTTGCTGAAACCGGGATCCCGTTTACAAGTATTTGCGGATTCACACACCATTCAGGAATCCGTATATAGAACGGGAAACTGATTTTGTCCTTAGTTAGAAACCTGAAATTTATGGTTTCGGAAAACGGATAGTTTGTTTCCTCTGAAATCCCTAAGGGAGAATCGGATTTACCAACCTTCGTCTGCACTGTCGATGGGCCGAAAAGCGCAGCAACAAGCCCGCCGCCGGGGGCACTCAGCCACATTTGTTCCACGTAATAAGGCATAAACCGGTTCACATTCCCTGTGCAGCATTCCACATCGTGACCGGGCATAAATGCCATCCGTGCCGGATTGTGGCCATAAGGATTGGAAGTAGAAGTAGCTATTACCTGGTTTGGGGACGAAAAATACTGGTGGGCCTTAAAATCTTTGGTTATAGTTCCTATGCCACCGTTAAAAACCGCTTTTTCAATTTTGTCGCCGAGAGTGGCGTCGCCGGTTATTCGCAAAAAATAACCATAAGTATAAGGAAAGGTAGCGGTATTGCATGTTTCAGTGCCGGACAACTCCGAAATGCCCTGGAAATGTTCGGTCGAACTTGGCAGTCCGGAAACAAGCAAATCGTATTTTTCCATTATTTTAATACCATTTACGGCTTCGCTGAGGTATTCTTTTTTGCCTGTATAGCTGTAAAGTATTGCCGGGATCTTTATCAGCTCAAGGTAAACAACCCCATGGTGATTGGGGGCTTTGTCGGAAGCAAACACCATATCGGCACCCGCCCTGTTGCGGTATTCAATGTTCGTTTTAAAAAGTTGATATGCCTCTTCGGCCATTTCAATTAAGCGTTTATCCTTTGTAATCCCATACAACCAGCAAAGTTCTTCTACGTTTGCCAGTTCAAGGTCGTCGGCAAAATCTTTTGCTGTAAAGGTCAGATAATGTTTCTGGAGCATCTTAATGATTGCAGGATCCTGTGTGAGCTCATAATTGACCATGAAATTACGGTTGAAACTGGCATACGGCCAGCGGCTCCAGCGGTCGCTTAATTTTGTTCCGAAACGGCCGGTCGAATCGAGGTGATTAGTGATGTAGCGTGTATTTATGTCTGCTTTATTGACAAGGTTTCTGTCGTTCAGTAAAAGGCCAAGCCGATGCACGCCATCGCAGTAATTGGCGCGGGTGTTGGGGGTTTGGCCGCCGCAGCCAGACTTGCAAAAGCTGGACATAAAGTTGAAATCTTTGAAGCTTCAGATCAAGTTGGTGGCAAATGTCGCACCGAATGGATTGGTGAATATGCCTTTGATACTGGCCCATCCCTACTAACTCTTCCAGCGGTATATCGGGACCTATTCCTTAAGACCGGAACACGGATTGAACATATATTGAAAATTGATCCAGTTGATCCAGCTTTTGATTATTTTTTCCATGATGGAACA
>CAISRK010000274.1 GCA_903887815.1 uncultured Bacteroidales bacterium
CCGGCGACCGATATCGGCAAGCTTGATGGGTTCAACCACTTCTTCGCCGACTTCAAAGTCCGGTTCAATCTTGATGGCTTCCGAATACTTGATCTGGAGGTTCTCGTCTTCCAGTTCATCATCTTCCACAATCGTCCGTTTACGCCAGATTTCAAGGTCACCTTTGTCGACATTCACAATGATATCGATATTTTCGTCGGTACCATTCTTCTTGATCAACATATGCCTGAATACGTCTTCAAGAATACGCATCAGGGTTTCACGATCAATGTTCTTGAATTCCTTGAATTCAGAGAAGGTCTCGACCAGGTTGATGTGCTCCATTTCGCCCATGGCAAATCAATATTTGAGTTTCAGATTTTAATGATTTCTTTCGTTTCCTTAATTTCGCTATACAGGAACCGATGAGTAGTTTCGGTATTTATTTTTTTTACTTTGGTAAGCTGTTTTACGCTGAATCCGTCCTCGTGAGCCTCAGTAAGAGTGCCTTCGATTTTTGAGTTGTCTTTCAACAGAACTGAAACTTCCCGGCCAATATTTTTAACATATTGCCTGGTAAGTTTGTAGGGCTGATCGAGTCCTGATGAGGATACATTCAGTTCAAAATCCTCAGCCTCACGGTTCAACTGCGACTCAATATATTTACTCAGCACGATGCAATGTTCTATCAACACATGTGTATCGCTGTCGATGAATATTCGGATCCGGTTATCGGACCTTACTGCAACGCTTACTACAAAACGATCGCTACCCTCAAGAAATGAGGTGGTTAGATCTTTTATGAGTTGTTCGCTGATCATTTACTTTATTCAGTTTGAGTATAAAAAGTGCATTTTAATAAAAGAGGGGACAAAAGTCCCCTCCACTTGTCGTCACTAGCCAGTATACGGTATTCTGTAAACTAACTGTTGAATTCTGTTGCCTTGCCAGAACAATTTGTTCCCGGAAAGGGTAACTTTTTACCCGGAATTGATAAAAAGTTCTTTTAATCAGTTTCTTTAGTCGAAGCGCAAAAGAAAAAACCTAATCTTTCAACTTAACTCTAAGTTGTCCGACCAGGATTCGAACCTAGACCGAATGGACCAAAACCATTCGTGCTGCCTTTACACCATCGGACAATCATTTTCCCTTAAAAGGACTGCAAAAGTAGTATTTTATTTTATAAAATCAGCCTTTTTTAAAAAAAAGAAGCTAAAAGGCACTATTTCAATTGGCCATAAGGATATGGGATGGGAAATAACACCCTTATATCTGTGTCAATTTCATAACAAATCCTAAAATTTATTTAAACTTCGCAATTATTGGTTAATTTCGTCCCTTCAAACAATTGTTTATTCATTAAATAAAACTCTTCATGAAAAAATTCAGGCAACTGAATAACCTGTTGGGATGGCTGATTTTCGCAATTTCTTCATGGGTTTATTTATCAACCGTTGAACCTACAGCTAGCTGGTGGGATTGCGGTGAATACATTGCTACCGCATTTAAACTCCAGGTAGGTCACCCGCCGGGAGCACCGCTTTTTCAGATGCTAGGGCGCTTTTTTAGCCTATTTGCATTTGGTGATGTTAGTAAAGTGGCCATTATGGTAAATTACATGTCGGCTCTCTGTAGTTCGGCTACCATACTTTTCCTTTTCTGGAGTATAACCATGCTGGGGCTTAAATTTACCAAAGATGAAGAGATTTCGCAAGGCCGGATGTATGCTATTCTCGGCAGTGGCGTAGTTGGTGCCCTGGCCTATACTTTCAGTGATTCATTCTGGTTCTCGGCTGTTGAAGGTGAGGTTTATGCTATGTCATCATTCTTTACTGCAATAGTGTTCTGGGCCATTCTCAAATGGGACCAGGTGCACGATCAGCCTCATGCGCAGCGTTGGATTATACTTATTGCTTTCCTGATGGGTCTTTCGATCGGGGTGCATTTGCTCAACCTGCTTGCAATTCCGGCTATCGCACTTGTATTTTATTTTCGGAAGTATCCTACAACCTGGAAAGGTGTTGTTGTTACATTGGGAATTTCATTCTTTATACTTGCATTTATAATGTTCCTGGTAATTCCGTACACCGTGAATCTTGCCGGTAAATACGAGATTTTGTTCGTGAATGATTTCGGCCTTCCATTCAATTCAGGTACACTTTTCTATTTTCTTGTGCTGATCGGGGCTTTGATCTGGAGCATCAGGTTCACTTACCAGGATAACCATTCTACCCTGAATTATATAGTTGGTGGAAGCCTGTTATTGCTGCTTTCGATCTTTTCGTGGACAACTTTCCTAGGACTCTTGATTGTTGCCGGTATTTATTATTGGTATAAAAGCGAACCGGGAAGGTTTAACCGCAGCCAGGTCCGCTCTGCAGGAAATACAGTTTTCCTGTCAATAGCATTTCTTTTAATCGGATATTCATCATTCTTCCTGCTCGTAATCAGGGCCAATACCAATACCCCGATTAATGAAAATGACCCGAGTGATGCAGTAAGTTTACTCTCGTACCTTAACCGTGAGCAATATGGCACATGGCCTGTAGTGTACGGTCAATATTACAATGCACCCCAGGACAAGGAAGATAAAGGTGGTGACGGTACGCCGTTTTATGTGAAAGATGTTAAAAAAGGGAAATATGTAATGACCGATGACAGGAAAAATACCATTCCAAGTTACGACAAACGGTTTTGTACGATATTCCCCCGAATGTGGAGCAACCAGAAACAAAGCCATATCGATATGTATAAATCATATGGAAAAGTGAAAGGTACCCCGATTGACGTGGTAAACGAAGAAGGCAAGACAGAAACCCTGTATAAGCCAACTTTCGTTGAAAATCTCAGGTTCTTCTTCACTTACCAGGTTGGACATATGTATATGAGGTATTTCTTCTGGAATTTTGTCGGAAGGCAGAATGATATTGAAAGTCAGGGTGGTATCCGTTATGGAAACTGGATTAGTGGTATCCCTTTAATCGATAATGCCAAACTGGGAGATCAGTCGAATTTGCCTGACAGTATGCAGAACGCGGCCAGGAATAAATTCTTTTTCCTCCCGCTTCTCTTAGGTCTTCTTGGTTTGTTCTTCCATCTTCGAAAGCATTCTGACGGTTTTCTTGTTGTTCTGCTCTTGTTTTTTATGACTGGTTTAGCCATTGTTCTATACCTTAATATAACGCCTCAGCAACCCAGGGAAAGAGATTATGCTTTTGCCGGATCGTTCTATGCATTTGCTATGTGGATAGGTCTTGGAGTGCTTGCATTATGGGATATGCTCAAGAAGTTGAATGAAAAATGGATTGCCATTCCTATTACTTTGGTTTGTCTTTTTCTTGTGCCTGGTATTATGGCTAAAGAAGGATGGGACGACCATTCACGTGCCAATAAGTATGCAACACGCGACTTTGCAGTTGATTACCTCGAATCCTGTGCCCCGAATGCAATACTTATTACCAACGGCGATAACGATACCTTCCCTCTTTGGTATGCACAGGAAGTTGAAGGCGTTCGTACTGATGTGAGGGTAGTAAACTTTATGCTTTCATCAGGCGACTGGTATGTGCATCAGCTTATGCGAAAAGCATACAAATCCGATCCTTTGCCATTCACTTTATCTTACGATCAGTATAATAAAGGAATCAACGAAGTTTCTGCTTACTCGGGCCAACTGCAGGACAGAGTGGAACTCCAGGAACTTATCGACCTGGTAGCCAGCGATAATCCTGCTTACAGATTCCAGTCGGGGTCAAGATCGATAGCTATTTACCCAACCAAAAAAGTAAAAATTACTCTTGATTCGGCTTCACTTGTAAAAGATGGCATTGTTCCGGCAAATATGGCTGACAAAGTAGTCGGCAGTGTTGAATGGGATATAAAATCAAACTATTTATATAAGAACGACCTGATGTTGCTCGATTTTCTTGCAAAAAACAAGTTTAAAAGACCGGTTTATTTTGTAAGTCCATCGGCAATGAGCGATGCTGTGGATGTTGACAAATACTGTTACCAGGAAGGGTATGTTTATCGTTTCCTTCCGGTAAAACAGGATGACCGCGACTATATCAAAGGAATGGGTAGTGTAAACTCCGATGTAAGTTACGATGTACTGATGAACAAGAGCAAATGGGGTAATCTGAATGCTCCCGGCGTATATGTCGACCGCGAAAGTACCCGTAACATCATGCCGGCAAAACAGAATTTTTATCGCCTGGCCCGGAAACTTACAATTGAAAATAAAAATGATTCAGCTGTAAAAGTGTGTGATTATGTTCAACAGATATTCCCTGACAACAAAGTACATTACGACTATTATATGATCCAGTTTGTGGATGTGTATTACCG
>CAISRK010000275.1 GCA_903887815.1 uncultured Bacteroidales bacterium
GCAGGTGCAGGTACCAATACTATTACGGTAACCTGGACCACAGCAGGAGCCCAGGCCGTAACACTGAACGTTGCAAACGCGAGCGCATGCGCTGCATCAACACCGGGCTCATTCACCACCACGGTAGGCCCACAGATCACAGTGAATGCAGTTACCAGCCAGGTTGTATGCAACGGTTCACCTACCACGGGGGTAACACTTAGCAGCCCTGTTACAGGTACGACCTTCAACTGGGTTAACAGCAATACGGGCATAGGCCTTGCCGCAAGCGGCCAGGGGAGTCTCATTTCATCGTTTAACGCAGTTAATAATGGGGGAACCCCAGTAGTTGCCAGTGTAACAGTAACCCCTTATGGTCCTGGTGTCGCAGTGCAGACCTTTACAGGGACATTTGCCGCAGGCGATCTGACCTTAACGGCAAACCGTTTAACCCGGAATGCAGTAGCTTCAACCTGCGCAGCGCCGAAAACCTTTCCTGGTAACAACCCTGGCGGTCCATACTACTACGACACATACAACCTTACGAATACTTCAGGATCAACACAGTGTGTAAATGTATCCTATGTAAGAACCGGTACCACGGGAGATGTATTTGTTACCGCCTATACAGGAAGCTTTAATCCTGCTGATTTATCAGTAAATTACCTGGCAGACGGAGGTGGAAGTTCGGTAAGTACCACGCCAGTTGCCTTTAGTTTTAACCTGACAAACGGATCGACAGTAGTGTTAGTGGCCAATGCAGCCGTGGCCAGTACGCCATGTGATGGATATTCCATAACAGTAACGGGCCTGCCATTACCAGGATGCCCAGGCACCCCGTCCACCTTTACGTATACGGTAAACCCGACCCCAACGGTGAACCCTGTATCGAACCAGAATGTATGTAAAGGATCAAGTACGAGTGCAGTAACCTTCGGCAGTAATGTAGCAGGCACCACTTTTAGCTGGACCAACAGCAACACAGCTATCGGTTTGGCAGCAAGCGGCACGGGTAATATACCATCGTTTGTAGGAACCAATGCAGGAGCTACCGCGATAACAGGAGTAATAACGGTAACCCCATCGGCTTACACCAATGCAAGTGTAACCTGTACAGGCGCACCGTTGACATTCCAGATCACAGTAAATCCGATCCCTGTACCGACCATAGCAGGACCAACCAGTTTGTGTGCAGGTTCCACGGGAATCACCTATACAACCGAGGCCGGGAATTCGAATTATTCGTGGACCATATCGTACGACGGCATAATCACCTCGGGATTGAATACGAATACGATCACGGTAAACTGGCCGACAGCGGGTTCGCGTTATGTTGCAGTAAACTATACGAATGCAGGCGGTTGCGGCGCAGTAGCCCCGACGTACCGCAATGTAACCGTACTGACCGTCCCAGTACCCATGATATTCGGCGAAACGGCCGTATGCCAGGGATCAACAGGAGTAACTTACACAACGCAGGCCGGGAATTCGAACTATGTATGGGCGGTATCCACAGGAGGGACAATTACCTCAGGAGCAGGCACTGCATCGATAAAAGTTACCTGGACCGCAGGCGGCAACCAGACGGTAAGTGTAAATTACACGAATGCTGGCGGCTGCAGCGCAGTACAACCCACGGTATACAATGTGGCTGTTGCGCCTTTACCTGCTGCAGGCGGCACGATCACAGGTCCGGCATCAGTATGTGCAGGTTCACAGGGAGTATCTTATACGGTAGCTGCAATAGCCAATGCGACCACATACAGCTGGACAGTTCCAACAGGAGCTACGATAGCCACGGGAGCCACCACGAACTCGATCACGGTTAATTTCGACGCAACGGCAGTATCGGGCATCATCAAGGTGAACGGTGTAAATAGCTGCGGAAACGGAGCAAGCTCACCGAATTTCAGTGTTACGGTAAACCCTGTACCAGCCACCCCTGTTATAACCAAGACGGGAAGCGTGCTGAGCAGCAGTGCTGCAACGGGTAACCAATGGTACAGAAATGGAGTACTTATAGCAGGAGCAACAGCCCAGCAATTCACTCCGGTTTATCTTGGCACCTATACGGTAATAGTAACAGTAGGCGGGTGCAGTTCAGCGGTATCGAATGCGATAGTAATAACCGCTATAGTAGGAACAGCTGATCTTGAAGTAAGTCATTCGTTTGATGTATATCCGAACCCGAGCAAGGGTGCGTTCAATGTGAAGGTAGTATCGGGTAAACCGGTGATACTCAACATTGAGATTTACAACAACCTTGGCGCAATCCAATGGAAACAGGAGAATGTACATATCGACGGTACCTACATCACACCGATCGACCTGGGCTTAGTTCCTGCAGGAATTTATATGGTTGCTCTGCGCAACAGCGAGCTTAACCTGGTACGTAAAATTGTGATTATGAAATAAAGCATTAAGTTTTTCCAATCAAAACAGGAAGCCGGAGCAATCCGGCTTCCTGTTTTGTGTATATAGCATTCCGTTTCAGACGTATTTTTGATTGTTTTCATAAAATCTATGGATCCATTTTGCAGCAACTGCCCAGGATTAACTTTGAATTTTGGACCGTTATTTCGAAAATAATATTTGGGAAAGTCTGCTTTATACTAATTCTGCTAAGAAAACCCGAAAAACAATTTCACGGGCTAATAATTAAACGCCTGATATACATTTAGATAATAAATTTATTCGGCGATATTGAACGATTTATTATAGAAAATCGATTTTTTTACTTATATTTGTTCGCATTGAAAAATTTTTTATTTGTTTGATTTGTTGGGAGGGATTTATGGTGTCAGTTGGACCCATAATATTGAAGGCGATTTCTACTCGTAACCTACACTAACTGGTTCTAACTATCCCTTGTATTATCTGAAAAATTTAATTTGTAGCAACCTGGTAACAAGTTAAAATTTTATGAAAATTTTTGCTTTTAAACTTCAGAACCTGATACCCATAGTGGTATTTCCATTCAACTGTTACTTTGCTCGCCAGATAAACCCGGGTTAAGAAACATTTATTCATTCACAACGGGCTCCTGCTGATATCCTGGTTAGAATTACAAAATCCGGTATTGGTTATTAAGCAGCAATCGACACTTTCCGTTTCCGGGAGCGCTAAATCAGCAGGGACTAAAACAAATCGTTCTTTAACTGAAACAGAGATTTAACAGCAATCAGGGTTGAAGTGTTTAGCAAAGACTTGTTTTGATAAAATGGCAATAAAACTGCTAATTGAATCAGTAATAAAAGATGACGGATTCCCTGCATAAATACCATTTAATTATACTAATCCATTAGGTGAAATAATATAGCCTAAACAGAGTATCGGAAAAATACAGAATTTTTTATAAACCAAAATCTGTAATATATGGAAAAAACAAGAGCATCTTAATCTTAAATAATGACGGACCGGTAGAATCCGATTGGTTTACCTGATGTGTCAATCAAGGAAAACATACCCGGCATGATCCCCTCGGATTTGTTAGTTTAACAAACTCTGATTCAGCTTATTCGCAGTAGAGCAATCAAAATCAACTGGAATCATTCTTATGTTCTAAAAGTTTAAAAAAGTATTTACAAAAAAAGAAAAACTATGAAAAGATTTTACTCGTTTATTGCATTTCTCCTTTTCCTCGCCGGGTTAACGAATAATGTCCTGGCACAACCACAGTATTATAATTCTGCAACTGTAGGTTCGTCAAATTCCTTCCCTTTTAACCAGGTGGCAGGAAAACAGGTTCAGCTTCTCTACCTTCCCGGAGAATTCAGCCAGCCAACACCTGCTCCTGCAGGAACCAATATCACAAGCATATCGTTATTGTGCAGTGCTGCTTTAGGCCCTTATACATATACCGATTTTGTGGTTAAACTCGGGCAATCGACTATTACAGCTTTTGCAGCCGGCGATTTTTATACCGGTACACTCACTACGGTTTTCAGCAGAACTTCTGTTGTTTTATCAGGAGCAGCCGGCGGATGGTTGACGATAACGCTCGATACCCCGTATGGGTATGATCCTACTAAGAGCTTAATCGTCGACATACAGCAATGCGGTGCTCCCGGTGCTTCCGGTTTTAGTTCAAGTTTCTTTAACACAGTCGATAACCGCCGTAACTGGTCGGTTGGCGGTTGTCCGTTTGCCTACTATGGAGCAAATGCGGTAGCTTATAATTTCGGTATTTCAACAACACCAGCCTGCCAGCTGCCAGCTGCAGCAGGTTCGGTTTTTGGCCCTATAAATGTGTGCAAATCGACCAACGGGATTGTTTACAGTGTTGGGACCATTGCTTATGCCACTTCTTATGTATGGTCGGTACCGACAGGAGCCACCATAGTATCCGGATCGGGGACCAACACCATAACTGTAAATTTCGGCCCGACAGCGGTTTCGGGGAATATTTCAGTTTACGGGACCAATATCTGCGGGAATGGAACAGCCTCGAATCTTCCGGTTACACTTAATTCGGCACCTGTGCCTGTATTAACCGGCCCTGCTTCGGTATGCGGTTACTCCGAAGGAAATGTGTATTCAACAACGGCGGGAATGACCTCATACGCATGGTCCGTTTCAGCCGGGGGATTGATTACAGCGGGCGGAACGGCCAACAGCAATACTGCCACAGTTACCTGGACTACTCCGGGTGCAAAGACGGTGAGTGTTAATTACGCCAATGCGGCCGGTTGTTCTGCCGCTACACCAACCTTATTCCCCGTTACTGTCGCACCCGGACCAACTATGAGCGTGGTGCCTAACCAAACGGTGTGTAATGGTTCGCCCACGGCGGCAACTGCTTTCACTGGGGCGGCAGGACTTGTGTACAGCTGGACCAACAGCAACACTTCAATCGGGTTGCCGGCCAGTGGCACAGGGAATATAGCTTCGTTTAATGCTGTGAATCCCGGGGGGACTCCGGTTACAGCAACCGTAAGTGTAACACCTGCTCTCCCGGGAGCATCGGTGCAGACTATTAACGGTACTTTGGATGTCGGCGATCCCACGCTCACTGCCGGTCGCTTATTCAGGGACGGACTTCCGTCAGCATGCGGAACAGCAAAAACCTACCCGGGTTTATCGGGAACAGGACCGTATTACTACGATACATATAACTTTACAAATACAACAGGAAGCACCCAGTGCGTTACTGTCAGCATAGTTGCAACGGGTGCCGGAAGTGCTTTCGTTACTGCTTACAGTGGAAGCTTTACTCCTGCCAATCTTGCAACAAATTATCTTGCCGATGGCGGCAGCAGTTCGGCAGGACCCGGAGGAACAACCTATTCGTTTGGTTTCAACCTTGCTAACGGGGCAACCGTAGTACTCGTTGTAAATGAGCCATTTGTAAGCGAAGTTTGTGCCGGATATACTTTGACAGTTGCGGGACTTCCGACAGTAGGGTGTATCGGGTTACCAACAACATTTACTTATACTGTTAACCCTACACCAACCGTGAATCCTGTAGCCAACCAGAATGTGTGTAAAAACACAAATACGGCTCCTATAACTTTCGGCAGCAATGTGACCGGTACAACATATACCTGGACTAACAGTAATACTGCAATAGGTCTTGCCGCAAGCGGCACCGGGAATATTCCTTCTTTCCTGGCAACCAATGCCGGAGCAAACCCGATATCGGGTGCAATAGTTGTGACTCCTTCATCGTACACAAGCGGGGGTGTTACCTGCAACGGGGTTCCTCAAACGTTCCTCATTATCGTAAACAATATTCCGGTCCCGACGGTTACAGGGCCTGCCAGTTTGTGTGCAGGGGCAACCGGAATTACCTATTCAACCGATGCCGGAAATTCGAATTATTCATGGACGATATCCTATGACGGTATTATCACTTCGGGTCTGAATACAAACACCATTACGGTAAACTGGCCGACAGCCGGATCGCGTTATGTATCTGTAAACTATGCCAATGCAGGTGGCTGCACAGCTGTTGCGCCAACCTACCGCAATGTAACTGTGCTTCCGATACCTGTACCTATGATCTTCGGCGAAAATGCCTTATGCCAGGGTACTACCGGGGTAGCCTACACAACGCAAGCCGGGAATTCGAACTATGTATGGACTGTTTCTTCAGGTGGTACCATCACTTCGGGTGCCGGAACTGCTGCCATTAAAGTTACATGGAACGGAGGAGGCGCCCAAACGGTTAGTGTTAATTACACCAATGCCGGCGGATGCAGCGCTGTTCAACCCACAGTATATAATGTCGCTGTTTCCCCTTTACCTGCCACAGGCGGAACGATCACCGGCCCGGCATCGGTATGTGCAGGAGCACAGGGAGTAATTTATACAGTGCCTGCTATTGCCAATGCAACCACCTACAACTGGACCGTGCCGGCAGGAGCTACTATTACTGCAGGGGCCACGACTAACTCAATTACCGTCAGTTTTGGGTCAACAGCAGGAGCCTTTGTATTAAATGTAAATGGTGTGAATACTTGCGGAAACGGAACTGTATCGCCCAATTTTAGTGTAACGCTTAACGCACAACCAGCCACACCTGTAATCACAAGGAGCGTAAATACACTTTCAAGCAGCGCTGCCGCAGGCAATCAGTGGTACAGGAATGGAGTACTAATACCAGGCGCAACAGCTCAGCAATACTATCTTGTTTACACAGGCACCTATACGGTTATTGTTTCAGTAGGCGGCTGCAGTTCGGCTGTCTCGAATCCATTTGTGGTTCCATACATTGTAGCATTGCAAGACTTGCAGCTGGGTCATTCGTTCGATGTATATCCGAACCCAAGCAAAGGCCAGTTCAATATTAAAGTTGTATCGGGCAAACCGGTGGAACTAAGTATTGAGGTTTACAACAACCTGGGAGCTTTGCTCTGGAAACAGGAAAAGGTTCAGATCGACGGCACCTGCATTACACCGATTGACCTGGGAACAGTTCCTGCAGGAGTTTACATGGTTGCACTCCGTAATGCTGAGACCAACCTGGTACGCAAAATGGTTATTATGAAGTAATTCCGGGTAAAAGCAGCAGTTTTCCGCTGTATCCTGCAAAGAGAGGTTGTCCGCCACAGGTGGATGGCCTCTTTTTGTTTTCAGGCCAAAAGTTAAAAGGTAAAGGTCGAATATGTAAAATAGGAGAGAATGCCCGACGAGACAGGCTATAATAGGAAAGTTGTATTAAGATAAAAGTTCAAAATTTAAGCCTAATTGGATAGAGTCGAAAAAGCAGCTGATAGCACGGTGTGCGATTTCATATATAGTAAAATGATTTTGAGAACAAATAAAAAAAAGCAAAATTATTTACTTGGAATAAGTGTTTATTAACTATATTTGAAAACTAATTAACAAAATGCCCTGTACTTAAGACTTGAAGTAAAAAACTTACGTAC
>CAISRK010000276.1 GCA_903887815.1 uncultured Bacteroidales bacterium
GTTAAATATAAAGATACCCTGTCTGCTTTAATGGTGACCTATCCTTCCACCCACGGAGTGTTTGAAGAAAGCATTCTGGAAACTGTTGGTATTATTCACGAAAATGGCGGTCAGGTTTATATGGACGGTGCCAATATGAACGCACAGGTCGGCCTTACCAACCCGGGAACAATCGGGGCTGATGTTTGCCATCTTAACCTCCATAAAACCTTTGCTATTCCTCATGGTGGCGGTGGCCCCGGAGTAGGGCCTATTGGGGTTGTCGCTCATCTTGTTCCTTTCCTCCCGGGTCATCCATTGGTTAAGACCGGGGGCAGCCAGGCCATACAGGCAGTTGCGGCAGCACCATTCGGAAGTGCATTGATACTGCCCATTTCGTATGCCTATATCAAACTGCTTGGTGGCAACGGGCTTACTGAAGCTACCAAATATGCAATTCTTACAGCTAATTACATTAAATCGCGCCTCGAAAAAGATTATAAAATACTCTATACAGGCAGCAACGGGCGCGTGGCCCACGAATTGATCCTCGATTGCAACCAGTTTCTCAAAACTGCTGATGTAGCCGTTATCGACATTGCCAAACGCCTTATGGACTATGGATTCCATGCTCCTACTGTTGCTTTCCCGGTTATGGGCACGCTTATGGTTGAACCCACCGAAAGTGAGCCTTTGAGCGAACTCGACCGCTTTATTGATGCCATGATCGATATCAGAAAAGAGATTGCAGCTATCGAAGAAGGTAAAACCGACAAGCACGACAATGTTATTAAACATGCTCCCCATACCCTTGCTATGGTAACAACTGATGACTGGAAATACAGTTACAGCCGCGAAAAGGCAGCGTTCCCTCTACCTTGTGCAAAAGAAGACAAATACTGGCCTGCTGTTACCCGGATCGATGATGCATGGGGCGACCGCAACCTGGTTTGCACCTGCGCACCGGTTGAGAGTTATGTTAAGGAATAATCTCCAAAATACTTACAAGCAAAAAGGCTCCCGGTTGGGAGCCTTTTTGCATTTTACGATTTTCAAAATTAGATTGGGCCATTCAGTTAGGTTCTCAACTAACTCCTGGCAAGAAGAAATTCTTTGAATTTTGCGAATTCAGGAGCAATAAGGACGCTTTGCTTTTTAAGTCCCAGAAGGTACCGGGAAGCATCAGGGACAGCAATTTTTTCACCAATGCTTTTTTCGACTACGTCCACGAATTTGATCGGGTGAGCCGTTTCGAGCAATATACCTTTCTTACCAGGGTGCTGAGCCAGGTATTCATCCAAAGCCTTAAAAGCAACTGCACCATGAGGTTCCAACAGGTAACCCGACTCATGATAAACGCGGGAAATGGTATCGAGGGTTGTCGTATCATTTACACTGCAACTGCTTACCATCTGCCTGATTTTACTAATATCATTGTCAAATAATCCGAGCAGTCTCACAAAATTGCTGGGATCACCTACATCCATTGCATTTGAATATGTTGCTACTGATGGTTTGGGTTTGTATTCACCATTTAGCAGATAGTCCGGAAAAATATCATTACTGTTGCAGGCAGCAATAAAATGATCAACCGGCAAACCGCTTTTGTAAGCAACTAAACCGGCACAAATATTGCCAAAGTTCCCGCTTGGAACGCTTATGACAGGTGGTTCCTTATGATCCCACTGCTGAAGCGCAAAGAAGTAATAGAACTGTTGGGGAAGCCACCTGGCAATATTTATTGAATTTGCTGAAGTGAGTGATAGTTTCTTATTCAGATCCGTATCGGTAAAGGCCTGCTTTACCATAGCCTGGCAATCGTCGAATGTTCCGTTTACTTCAAGGGCAGTGATGTTCTGCCCGAGGGTGGTGAGCTGAAGTTCCTGTATATTGCTGACTTTCCCTGATGGATAAAGGATGACTACATCCACATTTTTCACCCCCAGGAAACCATTTGCAACTGCTGAACCTGTATCGCCTGAAGTGGCAACAAGGATGGTGACATGCCGGTCACTGTCCTTCGAGAAATAACCCAGGCAGCGGCTCATAAACCTTGCACCAACATCTTTAAATGCCATTGTAGGTCCATGGTACAATTCCAATGAAGAAACTGTATCGCTGATTTTTACAAGAGGAAAGTCGAAATTTACGGTGTCTTCGCAGATACCAAAAAGTTCTTTATCCGGAATTTCACCGTCGATGTATGGACGAATGACTTCAAACGCGATTTCAGCTTTTGATTTCGATTTCAGGTCCTGAAAAAAGGAACCTGAAAGATGGGGAATTTCTGAAGGAAAATACAATCCTTTATCCTGAGGCTGCCCGGTAACAGCAGCTTCGCGAAAACTTATTGGGGGTGATTTATGGTTTGTACTGTAATAATGCACGCTTATGAATATTAATGAATTACAATTTTAATGCCCTGGTAATTTATTTCGCTAACATGCGTTTCAAAAGCAATCCCGACCTTACGGTATTCCGAAATAATTGCCAGTTCAACTTTTTTAGCAGTTTCAATATCCCTGCTGAGCATGAAAACCGACGGACCTGACCCTGAAATGCCTCCTCCTAACGCTCCTGCAGCAAGTCCGCAATTTTTCACCTCATAATAGCCGGGAATAAGGATACTCCGCACAGGTTCAATGATAATATCAACGAGTGACCTGCCGATAAGTTCATAATCATTTTTCATAAGCCCGGCAATTAGGCCTGCGACGTTGCCCCATTGAACGGCAGCATCTTTCAGAGGAATCTCTTTTTTAAGTATCTCGCGTGCACTGGAAGTCTTCACCTCGATCAGCGGATGCAAAACCGTAACAAATAATCGGGGTGAAGGTATACTTATAATATCCAGAGGATCAGTTGAACGGATGAGTGTGACGCCTCCATAAATTGCAGGAGCAATATTGTCGGCATGTTTAACCCCGGAAGCAACTTTTTCGCCATACATTGCAAACCCTACCAATTCCAACTTTGAAAACCGGTTGTTAAGAAGGAAATTTGCTGCTACCACGGCCCCGGCAGCGCTGGCTGCACTCGACCCGATCCCGCTCCCTGGTTTTATAATTTTGGTGCTGTCAACTTCAAATCCTATACCTTCCTCCAAAACTTGAAGCATAGCCAAGAGCGCTCCTCCTATTACATTTTGTTCCGGTTCGACAGGCAGATTGAAATCATCGAAATTCCTTATTGAGACTCCTCTTTCTGTTGTTAATCTGATTGTTAGCCTATCGTAAGGACCATCAAGCGCAAAACCAAGAATATCGAAACCGCATACCATATTGGCTACAGTTGCAGGCGAATAAACGGTTACTTCCTTTTTAAACATTCGGGGTGTGATTGGAGAGGTTACTACGATGGTAATATAATAATATTTATGGTTTAGTTCCGTGTTAGGGGAAGTGCAGTGTGCTGAGTGCCAGGTGCTGAGTGCTTAGTGCCGGGTGCCGGGAATTCTACAACATAATTCAGATTAAATCCGTGCAGCCCGCATTATATCGGCAAAAATGCCTGATGCGGTTACATCGGCTCCTGCTCCTGCACCTTTAATAACAAGTGGTTGCTGCACATAGCGATCCGTAAAAAAAAGCACAACATTATCTTTACCGTAAAGATGGTAAAAATCATGTTCAGTCCCGATCTGCTGCAGACCGACACTGGCTTTCCCGTCCTGGAATTTTGCCACAAACTTCAGTTTACATCCTTTGTTCGTTGCATCATCATAAAGCTTCCTGAAATGTGCTTCATGTATTGCCATTTCCTTATAGAAGCTGGGAACATCTCCCAGCATGCAGGATTCGGGAAGAAAAGTTTCGCAGCTTATATCATCCATTTCCATGGCCAGACCGGTTTCGCGGGCAAGGATCAGTATTTTGCGCATCACATCGGTACCGCCAAGATCGATACGGGGATCAGGTTCAGCATATCCTTCGTCCTGTGCCTGTTTAACAACTTCGGCAAAAGGCCGCGACCCGTCATAATTATTAAATACTAAATTCAGGGTACCCGAAAGTACAGCTTCTATTTTCTTCACCTTATCACCACTGCGGACAAGATCGTTAAGCGTGCCAATAATGGGCAGGCTGGCACCCACATTGGTTTCGAAGAGATAGGAAGTATTGTATTCGCGGGCGAGGTTTTTAAGCGACTGGTAATTCTCATAGGATGATGAACTGGCAATTTTATTACAGGCAACCACCCCGACACTTTTACGGAGCAGGCCGGCATAGAGCCCTGTAACAGCCTCGCTCGATGTAACATCGACAAAAACAGAATTACGCAGGTTTTTTGAAATTATATATTCCGAAAAACCGGCCAGTTTCATTTCGCTTCCGGCATCGAGAGCCTCTTTCCAATGATTCAGGTTGATGCCATGGTCGTTAAATACCATTTTACGGCTGTTGGCAATTCCTATTACCCTAAGTTGCAGATTAAGGTTATCGTGAAGATATTGCTGCTGGTGCCGGAGCTGTTCCATAAGCCTGTTCCCGACATTTCCAACACCAGTAATAAAAAGGTTCAGCTGTTTGTTTACAGCCTCGAAAAATTCTTCGTGAAGCACATTAATTGCTTTCGAAACATCGGCAGTACTGATTACCGCTGAAATATTTTTCTCCGATGAACCTTGGGCTATAGCTCTTATGTTTACACTATTCCGCCCCAGCGCACCAAACATTTTGCCACTTATACCCGGGTGGTTTTTCATATTGTCACCTACAAGGGCAATAATCGACAATCCTGTTTCAAGGCTAAGAGGTTCTACAATATGATTGGCGATCTCGCCGGCAAATTCATGATCAACGGCTTTTTTTGCGCGGTGGACATTTACATCGTCGATAGCCACGCAAATGGAGTGCTCTGATGAACTTTGAGTAATCAGAATAACATTAATCCGTTTATCGGCGAGTGCCCCGAATAGCCTGCGTGAAAAGCCGGGAATTCCAATCATACCGCTTCCTTCGAGGCTGAGGAAAGCGATTTTATTCATACTTGAAATACCCCTGACAATATTCCTGTTTTCGGAAACAGAACTTACGATCAGCGTCCCTTTGTCGTCGGGTGCAAAGGTATTTTTTATCCATACCGGTATATTCCTGCTTATAAGAGGCTGAATTGTAGGAGGATAAATAACTTTTGCCCCGAAATGCGAAAGCTCCATCGCTTCCTTGTACGAAATATAAGGGATGGCTTTTGCATTGGATACAATTCGCGGATCGGAGGTCATCATACCGCTTACATCCGTCCAGATCTCAAGTAAGGCTGCTTCAGCGGCGGCGGCATATATCGAAGCTGTAAAATCGGATCCGCCTCGTCCCAGGGTTGTTGTAACGCCTTCAGCATCTGACGAAATAAAGCCAGGTGCGATATAAAGTGAGGTGTTGTTTTCAGAAAGAAAACCTGTAATTAATTGTGCACTGCCGGCCATATCAGGCGCAGCCATGCCAAAATTCGAATTGGTGCGAATGAGTTTGCGCGAATCCATCCAGCAGTTAGGCAACTGGTTCGAAGCCATTGCAGCAGAGATTATCAGTGACGAAAGTAATTCACCGTGGCTGACTATGCTATCGAGTGTGCGGGGAGAGAGTTCCTTCAACAGGAAAACGGCTTTGCAGATACTTTCAAGTTCATTGCAATCTTTTTTGACAAGACTAAGCAACGAGCCTTGATTTTCGTACGGGATCAGTTCCCTCACTGCTGTAAGATGGCGGTCTTCAAGAGTTTTAAGTTTTTCCTGGTAGCTTTCGTCCTGCCCGGCAGCAAGTTTACCAGCCTCTATCAGCAAATCGGTAGTGCCGCCCAACGCGGATACCACAACAATGCATTTATCTTTTATTAAAGCCTGCTTTGTAATTTCAATAACCTTCCTGATATTAACGCTATTGGTTACGGATGTCCCTCCAAATTTCAATACCTGCATACAAATCTATTTTTTTGAATGTGTAAAAGTACGAAGAATCACTGAAACAGGAAGGCTCTCAGGATTCTACCTGATCAAAGTCCAGGGAAAAGTACTTTCGGAACAAATGATGATTACACTCATTAAATATACACAAATTCCATAAATTATTCATTTCCAATATTTTAAAATTCAAATCAGTTTCATGAAACCTATCTGTATAAAAATCCAGGCTTAGGTAGTATCCTGTAATTTGTCCTCATAAATTGACTACCTTTGCAGCCCCAAAAAGGGAAAGTCAAAACATAACATAATAAACACAAAATTAAATGATTACAGTTTCGGACCTGGCAATACAGTTTGGCAAGCGGATATTATTTCAGGATGTTAATATGAAGTTTACGGCAGGCAACTGCTATGGTATTATCGGTGCCAATGGCGCAGGTAAATCGACATTCATTAAAATGTTGTCGGGCGATATCCAAAGCACCAGGGGAAATGTAAGTTTCGGTTCAGGTGAACGCCTGTCGGTACTCCGGCAGAACCACTCCGAATTTAACGATTATACCGTACTTACTACCGTTCTGATGGGACATGAGAAATTATGGGCTGTTATGAACGAAAAAGATGCAATTTATTCGAAAACTGATTTTACTGAACACGACGGACACAGGGCTTCGGAGCTTGAAGAACAGTTTGCCGAAATGGACGGCTGGAATGCCGAAAGCGATGCAGCAAACCTGCTGAGCGGGCTAGGAATCAAGGAAGCTCTTCATGAAAAACTGATGAACGAACTAAGCGGTAAAGAAAAAGTAAAAGTACTGCTAGCACAGGCCCTTTTCGGAAAACCGGATAATCTCCTGCTCGATGAGCCTACCAACGACCTTGACCTTGAAACTGTAAACTGGCTCGAAGACTACCTGGCGGAATTTAACAATACCGTGTTGGTTGTATCACACGACAGGCACTTTCTCGATTCAATATGTACGCATATTGTCGATATCGATTTCAGCCGGGTTCAGCAATTTCCCGGCAATTATACATTCTGGTACGAATCGAGTCAATTGGCCCTTCGCCAGCAACTGACCCAAAACAAAAAAGCTGAAGACCGTAAAAAGGAATTGCTCGAATTTATTGCCCGTTTCAGCGCCAATGCTTCAAAATCGAAGCAGACCACCAGTCGGAAGAAAATGATTGAAAAGCTAAATATTGAAGAAATCAAACCTTCGACCCGTAAATACCCCGGAATTATTTTTACTCCTGAACGTGAGCCGGGTAACAACATACTCGAAGTAAAAGGTCTCACTAAAAGCCTGAATGGAAACCTGCTTTTCAAAAACCTGAGTTTCACCATGCAGAAGGATGATAAGATCGTATTTCTGTCGAGGGATACAAGGGCAATGACTGCATTATTCGAAATACTGAAAGGCCACGATCACCAGAACAGCGGAACATTTGAATGGGGACAGACTATTCTAAAAGCTTATCTTCCGCTTGAATACGAGGAGTTATTCCAGAAAGATATGACGCTTATCGACTGGCTTGCACAATATTCGAGTGATACACATGAAATGTACCTGCGTGGATTCCTTGGAAAAATGTTGTTTTCGGGTGAAGAAATTTTCAAGAAAACCAAGGTGCTTTCGGGAGGCGAAAAAGTACGCTGCATGATTGCCCGTATGATGATACGTAATGCCAACGTTATGCTGCTCGATACACCAACCAACCACCTCGACCTTGAATCCATACAAGCCTTTAATAATACGCTTATCAAATTTAAAGGCAATATACTAATGTCGTCGCATGACCATGAGTTTATCCAGACAGTTTGCAACCGAATTATCGAAATCGGCCCTAACGGAATGATTGACAAGCTGATGGAGTACGACGAATACATCACAGATGATAAACTGAAGGAACAGAGGAGCCGGTTGTATTCGTAATATTTTGGATTTCGGAATTTGGAATTTTGATTAAAGGATTGGTTCCTGAAACTTGAGACTTAGGTATTATAAAAAGCTCACTTTCACAAAAATATCTGTATTCCTCCCTTTATCGTCGCTGCACGATATTTTTATCATACCTGCCGAAGGTGTAAAAAAGAGTTTCTGACCGCGGGTTGCTTCCATGAAGAACTTATCATTAATATACCAGTAAACTTTGTTCACATCGGAAGTAGCTGTAAATGCCAGTTGCAGCTGCTGCTTTGCATTGGCATACAATATATATTCCTTTCCATCGGTGAGTGAGGTAATTACAGGGCTATCGCTATGATAGACCCTGTTGCACAAAGGATTATGAGGAGGGATTTTTCGGTATGGGATTTGCTCATCCTCGTAAAAAGCAATTAAACCGGGACTCAGGTTCGGGAAGTAATCGGTACGGTAACCGACCTCGGGCAGGCATGAACGGCAATACGAGATACTGCCTTTTTCATCAACAAAAACCGGAACCAAGTGATCGCATTTTCGGTTCGGTGAAACAGCCGGGATATAATCGTCCATAACCAGGTTGGTGCACATTTCGCCTGGCGGCAGACCCGACTCACAGCAAACGAGCCTGAAATCAAGCCCAGGCGGGCGTTTGAACCAGCCTGGCTTATGGCTAAACGAGAGGTAATTAAATATTTTGAACAGGATAGGGGTTGCAAAATCGGATCCTGACAATTCAGGCACTCCCGTTCCATCGAAATTTCCTACCCAGACACCAACGGTATAGTCAGGGTTATACCCAAAACTCCATGCATCGCGCCGACCGTACGAAGTACCTGTTTTCCAGGCAATATGCGGCAGGTTTACCGAATTGTCGAAATTATTAGGCAGGTCGGGGCGCTTCAGGCCGGTAAGTATTTCGTGTATCATCCAGGTTGCCCCTGGGCTGAACAAGGTATCCGTTTCGGTTTTTTTCGAGTCCTCAGCAAAACGAAGTGAATGCTCTATACCCTCAGTAGCCAGGCAGGAATAGAGGTTAGTTAACTCTGTAAGTGTAACGCCACATCCGCCAAGTATTACCGAAAGTCCGAGCGTTTTTTTTCGTTTGCCGATCCAGTTTAGACCGCCCCGGCTAAGCTTTTCGTTAAAGAGGTCCACTCCTACCCTGTTCGCCAGTTCCACAGCAGGAATATTGAGCGACAGAGCCAGTGCCTGTGATGCCGGCAAACGGCCACGAAATGTTTCGTCATAATTGAGAGGCCTGTAACCGTTAAAGTTCTGAGGTATATCCTGCAGCATAGTTTTGGGCGTAATAAGCCCGCGATCCATGGCCAAGGCATACAGGAAAGGTTTAAGGGCACTCCCGGGCGAACGTAATGACGATGCCCCGTCGACCTGGCCCTGGAACTGGCTTTCGAGAAACCCGGCTGAACCCACATAGGCAACAACAGCATGAGTCCGGTTATCGATTAGCACAACAGAAGCATTGCCAACTCCCATTCCACGGTACATATTTACTTCGTTGCTCACCGTATTTTCGATAAAATCCTGGAAGTCAGGATTAATAAATGTGGTAATAACGGGTTTGCCCGGATACATTCGGGAAAGCAATCGTGCAAAATGCGGCACCTGCTTAGGGGCTTCAAATCTTTTCGCGGATAAGGGTTCAAGAAGAGCATCATCAAGTGCTGATTTATCAAAAAGCCCCCGATAACCCAGCTTTTTCAGCCAGTAATTTCTTTCCTTGACAATTTTTCCATTGTCGATACCTAACCGGAGGTGGTTGGGATTGTTGGGGATAATAACAAGGGTTACAACCTGGGCCAGGCTTAATGCCTGTGGTTCCTGGCCGAAATAAAGAAATGATGCAGCCTTTATGCCCTGAATATTTCCCCCGTAAGGCAGAAGATTAATATACAACTGCAGGATTTCGTTCTTAGAATAATGCAATTCGAGTTGCAGTGCCCTGAAACATTCTATCAGCTTATTCACAACTGTGCGCTGACGGGGTTCAAGCATACGAATAACCTGCATGGTGATGGTTGAAGCACCTGAAACCCTTTTGCCGGTTCTAATGTTTTGCCACAACGCCCTGGCAATAGCAATAGGGTTAACTCCCGGGTGTATCCTAAACCAGCGATCCTCTTTATAAAGAATTGTTTTAACAAGCAGTGGATTTACCTCATTGATACCGGCTTTCATCCGCCATTGCTGATCCATGGATAAGGAAGCATTCAGTAGTTTTTTCTCGTTCGAAAGTATGAGTTTCGAATACTTAATATCTGTGTGAACAGGGAAAACAAGATCGATTAACAGGAACAGGAGAATAACAGCAACAACCCCAAAAGCACTCTTTTTCATAAAGCGGGGCCAGCCTTTAAACCAGAGGATTATGCGTTTAGAAAACAAAAGAATTGATGCTTTTAAACCCGGCATATGAAAATAAGGATATGGTTATATTACATGAATTATCCCGGTTCCTTTTTGGCTTATATGGCCGATTACGACTGCATGATCCACTCCCTGCAATTTCAATTCAAGCAGAGCCTGCTCACTATATATCCCCGGTATAGCTGCAAGCAGGCCGCCTGAAGTCTGTGCATCGCAGAACATTAGTTTTTCAGTTTCCGAAAGTACAGCATCCCATTGTATCCATTCCTTATAGAATTCCAGGTTTTTAAACGTTCCGCCGGGGATGGCTCCTGCCAGGGCCATTTCCCTGACTTTATTCATAAAATGCAGGTCATTAAAAACAATTTCAGCGTCCACCCCGCTTCCCCGGGTCATTTCACTCAAGTGGCCTGCAAGGCCGAAACCGGTTATATCCGTGCATGCATTTACAGGAAATTTCGAGAAAGCATGTGCCGCTTTCTGATTAAGCTGTTTCATCCAATCGGATGCTTCTTCAGCTTCAATTGCGCCTGCAAGACCGCTTTTAACAGCAGTTGAAATTATTCCCGTTCCCAGGGGTTTTGTAAGAATAAGGATATCGCCGGGCTGAGCGCCACTATTTTTCCATGCTTTTTCAGGATGTACCATACCTGTTACACACATCCCGAATTTAGGTTCGGTATCGTCGATGCTATGCCCGCCTATTATACTGATGCCTGCTTCGGCAGCTTTTGCGGCAGCACCAAGCAGAATTTTTTCGAGCACCTCAAGAGGAAGTCGTTGTACGGGGAAAGCAACAATATTCAAGGCAAACAAAGGCTTAGCACCCATAGCGTAAATGTCGCTGAGGGCGTTAGCGGCTGCAATAGCTCCAAAATCGTACGGATCGTCGACTATAGGTGTAAAGAAATCAAGTGTCTGAACCACTGCCTGTTCCGGATTGATGCGGTATACAGCTGCATCATCGCCGGAGGCATTTCCCACCAGAACTTCCGGATCGGTAATTGCAGGCAGTTTTCGCAAAACAGCTTCAAGATCGGCTGGCTGCATTTTGCATGCACAGCCTAGTCCATGGGTAAACCGGGTTAATTTTATTTCTTCTCCCGGAGATTGCGACTTATTACCTTCAGTAGGCGAAACAATTGCATGATAAGCATCCGCAATCATTTTTACTGCTGTTTTCATTTCGGCTGTACTGGAGAATTTACCTGTCGAAAGGCGAACGGTTCCCATTGCATATTCAACATCCACTCCCATTGCCAGCAGCACATGCGAACTGGTCACCCCAGCCGGGTGGCACGCGGCTCCTGCTGATGCAGCAAGGTCGGGTAACGTTGACAAAAGAGTATCAGCAGGAATACCCCTGAACGCAATACTAAGCGTATTTGGCAAGCAATTCGGAAGATCGGAATGAATATGAATTGCAGGAATTTGTTTTATCAGATCCTCATAAAGCAGGTCGCGCATTTCTTTTTGGTGTGCTGCATTTTGCTCCAGGTCACGTATAGCAACTGCGGCTGCTTTGCCAAAACCAACAATTTCGAGGAGGTTTTCAGTACCTGCACGCAGGTTATGCTCCTGACCTGCCCCGTGAATCAAATTATCGAGTACGACACCTTTTCGGATATACAGCGCTCCGATTCCTTTAGGAGCATATAGTTTATGGCCTGCCAGTGAAAGCAGATCGACTCCAAGGGCATTAACGTCAATTCGTATTTTCCCGGCCGACTGGGCGGCATCGGTGTGAAACAGGATTCCATACTGGTGAGCAATGGCGGCCATTTCAGCAACCGGCTGGATGGTCCCGGTTTCGTTATTGGCGTGCATAACCGATACGAGGATGGTGCGGGGAGTTATTAAGCTTTCAAGTTTCGATACTTCTGCTCTGCATTTGCTGTCGACCGGCAGGTACGAAATTTCAAACCCCTGTTTCTGCAGCCAGGCACATACTTCGAGAATGGCTGGATGTTCAATTGTAGAAACGATAATATGATTTCCTTTACTCCGAAGCGCAAAAGCAGCGCCTTTTAGCGCATGGTTATCGGACTCTGACCCACCGCTTGTAAATATAATTTCTTCGGGGGATGCGCCAATGAGCGATGCTACCTGCGAACGTGCATTTTCAACTGCTATACGCGCCTCAACACCATATTTATACCTGCTCGAAGGATTACCGAAATACGAATTAAGGTATGGACGCATGGCCGCTTCAACCTCCGGATCTATCGGGGTTGTAGCGTTATAATCGAGATAAATTAGATTTTCCATTTAATAATAATATTTTTTGTTTAAAATTCGGGGTAACTTAGGGCATCGTGGAGATCAAAGACCAGGTTTGAAATCCGATCAACCCATCAGCCTATCAACCAATTTGAAAATAACGTATTACAAGAAATTGTCAACTATCCATTGTCATTTGTCAATTATTATCAACCTATCAACTTAAATAAACTACCAGGTAACTCCTGGTTCATTTGTAAATCATATATTTTCGCATCTTGCTCATCCCTGATTTTTTTTCAATTTTCTATCAGCTAATAACTCCCTGCTCCAAAGCATGCTTTAAAATGATTCCCGCATGATCGCCGGTAGTCCCTGACGACAATGGTATTTTAATAGTTTGGCGGACCGGCCTGCGCAAAAGTGAATTCGCATACAATTTGTCATAATACCCCAGGGTAAGGTCAGCAACTTTCTCAAAATCATCGTTTTGCAGTGCCTGCATTGCTTCGCGCGACTGAAATGAGCCCATAAATTTTGCCAGGTGTTCAAGTACTTTCATTAGCTCCGTTTTATCGAAACAGGCATATTCATCAACCAACCTGCGGATGCGATCGGCCTTGGGTACATCGATAAAAAAAAGCACGGCATCCATCATTGCAGCGCGAAATGTGTCAGGCAAATAAATACTGCCGATGCTCATGCTTTCGTGTTCGAGCCAAAGCGGGCGAAGGGGTTCAAGTTCAGACCATTGCCGGTAAAGGTTATTTTCAAACTGTTCGGTTGTAGGTTGTTCCAACTGCCCGAGGTGCCCGAAATTGGACCCCTTATGATTTGCAAGTGCTTCAAGATCAATAATCTGGTACCCCAAACATCCTATTTGTTTCAGAATGGCAGTTTTACCTGACCCGGTATATCCACCGATTAAAAAAAGCGGCCTTCCCGATGAGAATTGTTTGCGTATAAATCCCCTGTATGCTTTATAACCGCCTTCGAGAACATAAACCTTGTAGCCGTATTCGGTATAAAAAGCAGCTATTTTGGCAGAGCGCATTCCTCCCCTCCAGCAATGTAACAACATATGTTTTTCGGGCACTATTTCATTAACAGCATCAAGGTAATAACTCGTTTTTTCTCCTGCAATGGTTTTCCCCAATTCAATTGCCGGCTCTTTGCCTATTTTAACGTAGGTAGTACCAACCCGTGCCCGTTCATCGTTATCAAACAAAGGAATATTGTGAGCTCCGGGGACATGCCCCTGCTGGAATTCGCCGGGTGAGCGCACATCGATAACCGGAAGGCGCAAAGCCAGTAGTAGAAATTGTTCGGGGGAGAGGATTTCGGGAGTCAATGGGATTTCGGAATTCGGATTTAGGATTTAGGATTTAGGATTTGAGTATGGATTAAAGTTCCTGGACAATTACGGTTTCATCGATATAGACAAGAAGTTTGCGAATTCCCGGGTAGCCCATTTGTTCAAGCAGCTGCCCGTAATTATCGAGCTGAACACGGTGTTTTGGTTCCGGCATACCGGTTTTAAATTCCATTATTACAGTTTCATTTTTAAGAAAAACAACCCTGTCGGGACGGTAAACGCTTCCGTCGGTCGTAAGGATTCCTGCTTCTGGCTTTAATTCTACACTTTCGCTAAAGTATTGTTTTAATAAATCATGTTCGAGCGTTTTTCGGATTCTTTGCAATAGAAGGGCCGATTCATCATCAGAAAGCGAATTTGCTTTCGACTGCCTTGCTACCGCATCATCAATGTTATCATTCGAGCGAATTGCAGCGAGTGTATCGTGAATAAGTGTTCCCCATGCCTGCTTGTTTTTGGAAGGGTCGGCACTCCAGTATGCCGGTGCACGCCTGGCAATACGTATCCTTCCCTGCCAGGATAAAGATGTCATTCCTCCAGGAAAAACATTAACGCCTTCATTGACTTTTGAGGTTTTTGTATGAATGTCGTCAATTCCTCTGATGAACGAGTTCCCTTCCTGCTTCCAGGCTTCAGGACTTGCATCAATAAATTGTTTTAAAAGGTTAGGGAGGTTATTGGCATCACCATTACCAGGTTCACGGGTAATCACATACAAACGCTCAGCCGGCCGCGTAAAAGCAACGTATATGAGGTTTATCATATCGAGCAGCGAACTGTTCCTTTCCTTCTGGTATTGTTCTGTAAATCCTACTTCCTCCATCGTAGCCCCGGTTTGTAAAAGCGCTACCGGTAAACCCGGTACAACATCTTCGGACAAGTCGACCCAGAGCTGGTCGAAAGTGGTTTTGTGTCGTTCGGTGGCCATTGGCCATATTACCACCGGGAATTCAAGTCCTTTCGATTTATGAATTGTCATAATCCGTATGGCATCAATTCCTTCGGGAACCACAACCGAGAGTTTTGATTTCTTATCGTTCCAGGCTTCGAGCAGGTCAGCAAGATGAGTACCCTGGCGAGAAGAAATTTTATTTACAAAATCGAGAAAAAACTGAAGGTAAATATCGTAATCACCGTCATTCAGGCTAAAGACACGTATGATTTCTTCGCATAAATCGTATAATGGTAATCCACGTAAAGTATTGACATTAAAATCAATACCAGCCTGTAGCAAAATATCCTGCAGTGAGAAAACCTGTCCTTTCGGAATCGGAAAGTGATTAATCAGGGTAGTGCTGATCTTCCGGTTCTGAATCAGTTCGTTTAAAATACCTGCAATTGCGACAAAATCCTGCGGATTAAGGATATGCTGCAACAGAGTAACTACAAAATTCACCTTTGGTGATGCTGCCAGCAGCAGAGCTTCGGTAGAAACAACGCTGATTCCGTTAGCCATAAGGTGACGGGCGATAACGCTGGCTTCGCGGTTGGCCCGGGTAAGTATGGCAATATCGGCTTTCGAAAACCCTTTTCCGATCAGTTCGGTAACCAGCTGATGGACTTTCGCAATATTAACTTCATCAAAATCCGCTTTTGAGGAATAAGGCACGAAATCGACCGAAACAAGTCCGCCGGTCTTACCGGGTGTTGATTCCTGCCGGTGATCGGTATAAATCGACTGAAAACCTGAGGTTAACTGCTGTGAGAGAAATTTAAAGTAATCGTTATTAAAATCAATAATTTCGGGTTTCGACCTGAAATTGCTTTTCAGCACTTTAGAATTAAAATTCCCTTTCAGCGCCTGCTCTACATCGCTGAAAACATCCTTTTCATAATTATCGGGCAATGCGGGCAGCATCATAAATTGCTCAACCTGCCCGTTGCGGAAGCGGTATATAGCCTGCTTTCCGTCGCCTACAACCAGGTTGTAACGCCCGTATGCAAGCGAATCGCCGATAAGAGGCAGCAGGTTTTTCCATTGAAGTTCCGATGTATCCTGGAATTCGTCGACCAGGTAATTATAGTATTTTTCACCTGTACGTTCGTAAATGAATGGTACAGGTTCTTTAAGGATAATTTCGGTAATCCGTTTATTGAATTCGGAGATATGAAGAATACGTTTTTCGCGGCGAATTGTTTCAATCTCCTGCTCCATTGCATTGAGCACTCCAACCTGGAAGATATTCTGCTCAATCATTCCCAGCAGCGTAAAATGCTCTATCCCTTTTTCGATGAGTGAGCAACAGCTATAATATAGTTCAGTAAGCTGTCCTGCAATTGCATTTATTGCTGAAACCTGGCTCGCATCGGCTTTACCGCCAATCCATTTGTTTTCGGTAATTGTTTTAACCACAAAACTATTCGGGGCAGAAATTTCTCCAGCAGCAAGTTTTTGAAAAAATACACCTAAACCGCTGCGTCCCTGGAAAAAAGATGCATTTTCGATACCGTTCTGATCGATTAGTCTCCTCGCTTTCAGTGCTTCGGCTGCGATGCTGTCGACAAAGCCTTTCCGTGCCTGCCAGATCGGAAGAGCGTCGTGTA
>CAISRK010000277.1 GCA_903887815.1 uncultured Bacteroidales bacterium
ACCTCTTCCCATTCCGAACAGAGAAGTTAAGCCCGCCTGCGCAGATGGTACTGGATAAAACCGGGAGAGTATGTCGCCGCCGAATTTTATTGCCCTGCTATCTAACGATAGTAGGGTTTTTTTTTGCTACTTTTTTTACTCACATTCTCCTTTGTAAATTCTGAAAGTACAAATGCCATTAAGTTAAAAATTCATATAATGGAGTGAATGCTTCACAGTATGCTTCAGCCAATATCGGTTTTTTAAGTACTTTTGCATCGTACACTTGATTCCGTATAACTTAATAAGCAATGTCTTTTCTGCGTTTGATCTTATTTATTTCTCTATCGGTTTTTATCCTAACCGGGGCATTTGCCCAGCAATTTGGTGGAGAAGAGGGTGGAAATGGCGCCGAAGATGCCGCCAGTAAGAAAAAAGACGAACACAGCCCTGATTCAGTTTTCGTAAGCTTTTTCTCAATTAACGAGCAGGGTGCATATACACGCTATGCAGTTTCGAAACCCTTGAATTCTTTCCAGGACTACGATGCTGCAAAACAGCATAACCAGTTCTTTGCTAACCTGGGAAATCCTGGAACTGCATCAGCTTCCCTCCTTTATAATTTACATTCAGGTCCCAATTTCCGGTTTAAACCGGATGCATATGAACCCTATAAAATTAAAGACGACAGCATAAAGATATATATCAGTAAAAGTCCATTTTCGCACTTAAGATATTACATGGGACCTCAGAAAGAACAGAAACTTGAACTTACTCTGGGACAACGAATCGGGAATGGACTATATCTCGGCGTTAGCGCACGTTTTGCCAATGCTCCGGGCATTTATCTCCGGCAAAGAGCTTACGACGCTGGAGCCACCTTTTATGGGGCTTTCCTCTACCCTACCCAACGCTACGGTGCAATAGTAACATATCGCACCGACCGTTCGGTAAATTACGAGAATGGCGGCATACAGGATATTCAGGATTTTACTCTCAACCGTGAATCGGACAGGAAAATAATAAATACTAATCTTACGGATGCAATGAACCGTAGCAAATGCAGGAGCGTCGTTTTTCAACAGTATTTTAACATTCTCAAAAACAAGGTTGCGATTAAAACGGATTCAACTACATCCTATGTTCCGCGTAAATTTGATGCCGGCCGCATAGTTTATACCTTGCGATATTAGATGACAGGGACCTCTTACGAAGATCTGAATCCGCCCACAGGGTTCTATCCTGCATATTTTATCGATACCGTTGCTGTTTTTGATTCAACTCGGCTCACGCACTTCGAGAACTGTTTTGTTTACTCCAATGAGGTCCCCGACACATTAGGAAAGAGTTTCCCGTTACAGTATTCGTTCGGTATTCGCCTGCAGACCGACAGACTGGTCCGCGATACTACTTTTAAGGACGTTTTCAGGCAGACCGTACCTTTCGGCATGCTCAAGGGTATTATAAGGCAGAAAACCTTCTTCAAAGCATCGGCCTATATTGTTCTGGGTGGGTATAAAGGAGGCGACTATTCACTCGACGGAAGTTTCTACCAGTATTTCGGAAAACATAATTATAAGGGATACCTCAATGTTTCCAAGGGACTTATGCATCCCGATTACTTTTTCAACAGCTATATTTCTGATAATATACATTGGGATAATCCGTTTGGTGCACAAAACTTTCTGAAAGGCGAATTTGGTATAATTCTGAGAGGGTTCGATCTGAATGCCTCTTATACTCATATTACAAATTACGTATACCTCAACCAGCAGGTGCTTCCGCAACATTACAACGACTTGCTAAGGGTAATTTCGGCTCACGCCAGCAAAGAATTCCGGATTAAACACTGGATAACTACAGTATATGCCGCAGCACAGCAGGTTACGCCCGACAGTATACTCAAACTTCCTGCATTTATAGGCAAACTTACACTCTGTTACGACGCTGTATTATTTCAGAAAGCACTTCATGCCCAGATTGGCATCAGTGGAACCTATCATTCAAAATGGTACCAGGACGCATACATGCCCGCACTTGCATTTTTTTACAGGCAGGATAACTACCAATCGGGTAATTATCCCTTCCTGGATGCATTTATAAACCTGAATATTAAGAGGGCCCGCATATTTATAAAATATGAACATTTTAATGCCGGTCTGATGGGTTATAATTATATTCTGGTTCCTGGCTATCCACAGGCCGATGCTGCTTTTAAGTTTGGTATTTCCTGGCTGTTCTTCGACTAATAATGAATCATCAGGAATTATTTAATCTCTTCAACATCCTTTAGCTGTTTCGTCGCTATCCGTTTCAACTCCTCCCCTGCTCTCTTTGCCTTACAGCCTCGAAAACCAATACAGCAGCTGAAGTTGATACATTCATTGAATCAGCAATGCCATTCATTGGAATAATTACCTGCGCATCCGAATTTTCCAGCCAGTCGCGGCTCAACCCGGTTGATTCAGTTCCCATAATAATTGCGGTTGGCCCCCTAAAATCCACTTTATGATATACTAATGCATCATGGGTGAGAGCAGCAGCATAAATCCCAATTTCCCCTGTTTTAAGCCATTCTATTGCCTCAATGGATGTGCAGGCAACAACCTGGCATGAAAACGTACAACCTACCCCTGAACGGATTGCATTTGGATTGTAAATATCAGTTAGGGGATCGCATACAATTACAGCATCAATGCCGGCAGCATCAGCAGTTCGCATAATTGCGCCCAGGTTGCCTGGTTTCTCAATAGATTCGAGAATAAGAATGAGTGGATTTTCACTCAACTTAAGTTCATTTAATACGAGTTTGCGCGGAACTGCAAGTGCAATAAGTCCGTCCGATCCTTCGCGGTATGCAATGCGCGAAAATGCATCTTTCCCGACTTCGAAAAGCTGGATACGGTCATCCATTCTCAGAAGTTCCCCTTTCCTACCCTGCCTGTCGATTTCATTGCATACATATAATTCCTTCAACTCTATGCCCGATTCCATTGCGCGGCTGATTTCACGATACCCTTCGATAACAAAAAGATTTTGTTTCCGCCGTTCCCGGCTGTTGGCCTGAAGATTAGTAATATTACGGATGCGGGGATTAGAAGTTGAGATGATAGGATCAGGCATCGCAGAGATTTTAAAACACAAAGGTAAAGAAATGTTACCGATGCTTAATATCCGAATATCCCAGTCCTGGTATTTACAAAACAAGGCCAGCAGGTATATCAAAACAGTTTTCAAAATAACTAAAAAGCGTACCTTTGCAAAAAAACAAATTACCTCAAAGCTTATCCTTTTTATATTTTAAACATGTCAGATCGACCTTTGAATTTTGGACTTATAGGCGCCGGCGGATACGTTGCTCCCAGGCATATGAAAGCGATTAAAGAAACCGGCAACCTTCTTGTTGCAGCTCTCGACCGGTATGACGGAGTAGGAATAATGGACAGTTATTTCCCCGAAGCTGATTTCTTTACAGAACCGGAACGTTTCGACAGGCATCTCGATAAACTTCGCCGCAAAGGCCCTGAATCGAAAATTGATTTTGTAAGTATCTGTTCTCCGAATTACCTTCACGATGCCCATATGCGGCTAGCTTTGAGGAATGATGCCAATGCCATTTGCGAAAAGCCCCTGGTCCTTAACCCGTGGAACCTCGATGCACTTAAAGAACTTGAACAGGAAACAGGAAAACGCATTTTTACTATTCTTCAACTCCGTTTGCATCCAGCTATAATAGCATTACGCGAAAAAATAGCCAATGGCCCGGCAGGTAAAGTCTATGATGTGAATCTTAACTATATTACCAGCCGTGGACGATGGTACCATATATCCTGGAAAGGGAATCTTGCTCAATCGGGAGGAATTGCTACCAACATTGGCATACATTTTTTCGATATGCTAACATGGATTTTCGGCGATATAAAAGAGAATGAAGTCCATATTCACGAAGATGACCAAGCCGGTGGCTTTCTTAAACTGGAGAAAGCAAATGTGAACTGGCACCTCAGTATAAATGCCGATCACCTGCCTGCACATGCCAAAGCTCAAGGCAAACGCACATTCCGTTCCATTACGGTTGACGGCGAAGAAGTTGAATTCAGCGAAGGTTTCACCGACCTGCATACCCGCAGCTACGAAGAAATCCTTGCAGGCAGGGGCTTCGGGCTTGATGATGCAAGGAAAAGTATCGAAATAGTTCACGGAATCAGAATGCAGCTTTAACTGACGTTTGTTGGCTTACCATTCTTAAAGGAATTCACAATTCAAAATTTCAGTATGAAAACCGCATTAATAACAGGTATTACAGGACAGGATGGCGCTTACCTGGCTGAATTTTTATTAAAAAAGGGCTACCTTGTTCATGGACTAAAACGTAGAAGTTCGCTGTTCAATACCGATCGGATCGACCATCTTTACCAGGACCCTCATACCGATAGCCGGAATTTCTTCCTGCATCACGGCGATATGACCGATTCATCGAACCTTATACGCCTGGTGCAGGAAATCCAGCCCGATGAAGTATATAACCTTGCAGCAATGTCGCATGTAAAAGTAAGTTTCGACACATCGGAATATACAGCCAATGCCGATGGTATCGGAGCGCTGCGCCTGCTCGAAGCTATACGATTATTGGGAATGACCAAAAAAACAAGATTTTATCAGGCTTCGACGAGTGAATTATATGGTTTGGTGCAGGAAACACCCCAGAGTGAAAAAACTCCGTTTTACCCGAGAAGTCCCTATGCTGTAGCAAAATTATACGCTTACTGGATTACCGTAAACTACCGCGAAGCGTATGATATGTATGCCTGTAATGGAATCCTCTTTAACCACGAATCACCTGTAAGAGGCGAAACTTTTGTTACCCGGAAAATAACAATGGCTGTTGCGCGGATCGTTTTAGGGATGCAGAAAAAATTATATCTCGGAAACCTTTCGGCAAAACGCGACTGGGGTCATGCCAAGGATTATGTACGAGCCATGTATCTGATGCTTCAGCAGGAACAGCCCGAAGACTATGTAATAGCTACCGGCGTAACAACTATGGTAAAGGATTTTGTAAAACTGGCTTTTGCCGGAGCTGGTGTATCTGTTGAATTCGAAGGTGAAGGGCTGAACGAAAAAGGCATTGTAGTTTCAAGCAACGACAATGAACATAAGATTGAACCGGGAACTATAGTGGTAGAAGTTGACCCGGCTTATTTCAGGCCAACTGAAGTTGATCTGCTTCTTGGCGACCCTGCAAAAGCAAATACTAAACTTGGGTGGATACCTGAACACGATCTGGGATCACTGGTTAAGGATATGATTGAGAATGACCTCAAACTTGCACGTAAAGAAAAATACCTCAAAGACGGGGGGTTCAGGGTGATGAATTATTTTGAATAAAGAAATTTATCTTCGATATTTCTGTGTGATTGAAGCGTTTGATTAATTTGAAATTTATTTCAAAATCAGCTTTTAAGCCTGATTATTATTGCAAGACATAACATTGGACCAATCAAACATTTAACTTCTTCTTACCAGGTAAGTAATAATTTTAAATCTAACCCAGACCCAATTTACTAGTACAAGATATGCATCCTGATTCCAAAATATACATCGCCGGCCACACAGGACTTGTAGGCAGCGCTATTTTGCAAAACCTGCAACAGAAAGGGTATACCAACTTTACGCTTAGGACCTTTGAAGAACTTGACCTGACTAATCAGGCCGCCGTACAGGCTTTCTTTGAAGATGAAAAGCCTGAATACATCATTCTGGCAGCGGCTAAAGTAGGCGGGATTATGGCAAATAATACGTATCGCGGGCAGTTTATCCTCGAAAACCTCCAGATACAAAACAACATAATACACAATGCCTGGGTGTATGGTGCCAAAAAGCTGATGTTTCTCGGCAGTTCCTGTATCTATCCGAAAAATGCGCCACAACCTATGAGCGAAGATTGTCTGCTCACAGGAGTACTTGAATACACCAATGAACCCTATGCCATAGCTAAAATAGCTGGAATTAAAGCGTGCGAGAGCTACAACCTGCAATACGGTACAAATTTCATCTCGGTCATGCCTACCAATCTCTATGGCCCGAATGATAATTTCAACCTCGAAACTTCACATGTACTTCCGGCAATGATGCGAAAAATGCACCTTGCTCATTGTCTTGAGACGGAAAACATCGAAGCTATCCGAATCGACCTGGCAAAACATACGGGTAAAGGAATCCTGCCTTATGCTCCTAAAGATGTCATTCTGAACTTTCTTTCGCAACAAGGTATAAGAATAAACAATGAGGGTAAGGTAAGCCTTAGCCTTTGGGGAACAGGAACTCCGCTACGCGAATTTCTGCATGTGGCCGACATGGCGGATGCCTGTGTTTTTGTTATGGAACATGTGGATTTCTCCCATCTGGTTTCAAATGCTTCAGCCGAAACCAGGAATACTCATATTAATATTGGTTCAGGTTGCGAAGTGAGCATACGTCAGCTTGCTGAACTGATGCAAAAAATTACAGGTTTCGAAGGCGAAATAAGTTTCGATTCATCAAAGCCTGATGGGACTATGCGAAAGCTGTTAAATGTAAATAAACTGGAAAATCTGGGCTGGAAATTCAAAATTGGCCTACAGGAAGGAGTGAAGAAAGTTTACGATGGATATGTTAAATAACCAGCAACCGATTCGCAGGTAAAAAACAGATTCTGTCAAAGTGAATTCTTCCTGAAAGCACCTGAATTACTAATAAGTTTTCGAATTATGATATTCCCAAACCCTGCAGAATACCGCTGGTATGCCGCATACACCAAATCGCGGAACGAAAAAAAAGTACTTGCAAGGCTTACTGAATCGGGATTCGAAGCGTACCTGCCTGTTTTACGAAAGCGAAAGCAGTGGAGCGACCGCCTGAAATGGGTCGAAGAACCGCTCATCAGATCCTATATATTTATCCGGGTAAACGAGAGTGAATACTACGATGCAATAAATATACCGGGTCTTGTCTGCTATGTTACATTCGAAGGGAAAGCAGCTCCTATCCCCGACCGGCAGATTGACACCCTTAAAATGCTACTGCATGAGGGAGCCGAAATGGAGGTTAGCAATGAGCGTTTTGAACCAGGTCAGAAAGTTATTGTTATTGCTGGCACACTAATAGGAATGCAGGGTGAAATGGTTGAATACCGCGGACGCAAAAAAATTCTTGTCCGTCTGGGGACTACAGGCACAAATCTTCTGGTTACTGTTAGTCTGGAGTTGATCGAAAAAGACTAACCAAACCAACGCATATAAAAGCCTATGCCGCGTTCTCCTAAAGAACCTGACAGATAATTCGGGAATTCAGAACAGGCAATCTCTTCATATTAAAAGCTAACCATTCCACTAACAGCATATTGCTAACTCTTAACTATTGTTTAAACTCAAGCTAATATCGTTTTTTTAAAAATAGGAGTATTTTAAAAACCAAATTCCAATACGCCTCTTTTCTTGCTGCTATTTGTGATTCTTCCTGGCACTGATTATACACAGCAAGAATTACTATTCAGAAATCGGATGAAGTCAATACAATTCAAAGTTCGAAATTCCAAATTTATTCCTCTCAGGTTTGGCATTTACTTTGGCGGATTAGAAGGAAGATTATGACATTTCTGTTACCTTTGTCCAATATAATGTTTGAATACCTGTACTATAGGGAACAATAACTTGCTAAGCACCTTACACACACTAATGCGCCTGGCGCATGTAATTTTGACAGTATAATGAAAGACTACAAAATAACAATGATCGGCCTTGGGTATGTGGGGCTTCCGCTTGCCGTTGAATTTGCCAAATATTTCCCGGTTACCGGATTCGATATTAATCAGGTCAGGATTGGTAGTATTAATTTGGGGCATGACGATACACTCGAAGTTGATGACGAAAATCTTCGGTCTGTGTTGGTTCAGGTCAAAAACAGTGTAAAAGGGCTTTTCCTTACATCGCAGCTTAATGAAACAAAGGACAGCAACATTTATATAGTAACGGTTCCGACCCCGGTTGATAAAAACAACCGCCCCGACCTTACTCCTTTAATCCGGGCCAGCGAGAGCATTGGAAAAGTTATCAGTAAAGGCGATATTGTAATTTACGAGTCAACAGTTTACCCCGGTTGTACCGAGGATGATTGTATTCCGGTTATTGAGAATGTATCCGGGATGAAACTTAATGTTGATTTCTTTGCAGGATATTCTCCCGAACGGATAAACCCCGGCGATAAGGAGCATACGGTAACTACTATTCGTAAAGTTACTTCAGGTTCTACTCCTGAAATCGCCGAAGAAGTTGACCAGCTTTATAAAAAAGTGATCAAGGCCGGCACCCACAAAGCTCCGAGCATACGTGTGGCTGAAACAGCCAAGGTGATCGAAAACTCGCAACGCGATATTAATATTGCATTTGTAAATGAACTGGCCCGGATTTGTGCCCATATGAATCTCGATACCCGCTCGGTGCTAGATGCTGCCGGCACAAAATGGAATTTCCTGAAATTCTCCCCGGGATTGGTTGGTGGTCATTGCATAGGCGTTGACCCGTATTATATAGCGCAGAAAGCCCAGGAAGTCGGGTATCACCCCGAAATAATATTAGCCGGCCGGCGTATGAACGATGGAATGGGTGCCTGGATAGCTGCACAGGTAATAAAACTGATGATCCGCAAAGATGTGACGGTAAAAAAGGCACGTGTCCTGGTCATGGGTATTACCTTTAAGGAAAACTGCCCTGATATCCGCAATACGAAAGTAGTGGATGTGGTTAAAGAACTG
>CAISRK010000278.1 GCA_903887815.1 uncultured Bacteroidales bacterium
GGGTATCTGTCCGAAATACTGATCTTCAAGCTGTTGATTTTTGGCTGATGCGTGGCCAAGGAGTGTACGGTCAGTGAGAACGAGGTCGGGCCGGGCATTATAAACCGATTCGTCCACAAGAAAATACTCTTGTTCCCAACCCAGGTTGCTGTTAACTTTTGTAACGTCCTTATCAAAATACTGGCATACATCCACGGCAGCTTTATCGAGATAATGTAAGGCTTTCAGCAAAGGTGTCTTGTAATCGAGGGCTTCGCCGGTATAGGAGATGAAAATGGTTGGAATTATAAGCGTATCGTCCATAACAAATGCCGGCGACGATGGATCCCAGGCCGTATATCCACGGGCTTCGAATGTATTGCGGATACCGCCGCTGGGAAAACTTGAGGCATCGGGTTCCTGCTGAACAAGCAATTCGCCCGAAAATACTTCGATGGCTGTTCCCCGGCCGGTCGGAACAGTAAAAGTATCGTGTTTTTCGGCTGTGCTTTCGGTGAGTGGCTGAAACCAGTGAGTATAATGTGTAGCTCCCAGGCTCATAGCCCAGCTTTTCATTCCCATGGCAATCTGGTCGGCTAATTTCAGCTCGATACGTTTTCCCAGGTCAATTGCATCAATTACCGCTTTAAGGGCATCTTTCGGGAGATATTTTTCCATTTTGACCCTATCGAAAACATGTAGGCCAAAATAATCAGAAGTTTTGTCGCCGGGAGCAGTTATTTCGACGGGTTTCCTGTTGAGGGCATCCTGCAATGCTCTGAATCTTAAAGTTGCCATAAAAAATCTGTTTTTTATTAATTAGCACAAAAATAGTAATTAATGATATTTGACCCCATAAAAAAGTGATACATATTCTTAAAATTATATAAAATAATTCAGACTACCCCAGAAAAATGGATACTATGTTGAAAAATACGAATAAACATTTCTAAAACATTGTTTCCTTTTATTCCAAATTCAAGCTCTGCTTTTGTAAAAGCACAATTTCATCGATTCAAAACAAAAAATGAAACCTTAACATTCACGGCTGAATGCTGAACGGGAAAATAATAAGTTAAGGTTGGATTGTAAGCCGGGGAAAGATAAATTATTAGCTCGCCTATAGTGAAACATAGGAAAGATCTATAATGCCAATTCTTTGGATGGATCCCAGAATTTTTCACCGAAATTAATAATCTGATCTTCGATTATAACTATTCCTTCACCTTCGAGTAATTGCTTCATGGTATCCTCTCCGCCAAAATGATGCTTGCCGGTGAGCAAGCCGTTGCGGTTCACCACACGGTGAGCAGGAATATGCTGAAGCTGGTTGTGCGAAGCATTCATGGCCCAGCCAACCATGCGCGAAGAGCCGCCTGTGCCGAGGTAGCGCGCAATCGCACCGTAGGATGTAACTCTGCCCAAAGGGATAAGTTCTACCACCAGGTACACTTTTTCGAAAAATGAGATTTCGGAAGGCACTAGAATAGAATTGATACGTATTATTCCTTCAGCCTGAACCGCAGGTATTTGATTGTAAATCCCTGTTCAAGCCATATTTTTTCATAATGTGTCTGAACATCAATTACATCCCTGACTTCAGGATCACCAGGATTGGCATAAAGATCGCTGTTGTTGTACAATAGCTCATGACCGCCTTCACTTATTATTTCAAGGGTAAAGGTGTAAAACAAATCACTGTCGGTTTTCAGGTGAATAATGCCTCCGGGTTTTAATACCTGCCGGTACCTTTCGATAAACTGGGGTGAAGTAAAGCGTTTGCTATGCCTGGGGCTATTGGGCTGAGGCTCGGGGAAAGTGATCCAGATTTCATCAATTTCGGCAGGTCCGAAGATCTTCCCGATGTTTTCGGCGCGCATACGCACAAATGCAACATTCGAACGTTTCTCTTCGTTGCTTGTTTTGGCTCCCCTCCACATGCGTGCTCCCTTTTTATCAATTCCGATAAAGTTCCGGTTCGGGTATTTATTCGACAGGTCGACGGTATATTCACCTTTCCCGCAACCTATTTCGATGCTGATGGGGTTTGTGTTGCCGAAGAATTCAGCGTTCCATTTTCCCCATAAAGAAAACCCTTCTGAAAGTTCTTCCCAGACAGGTTGAAAAAAATGACTAAAAGTTGCGTTTTCAGCAAAACGTTCGAGTTTCCTCTTTGCCAAGGGTAGTTGCTTTTGTAAAGTCGTGTATTTGAATTTGGGCTTTTAACAGAAATTTATTTTGCCCTACGATTTCTTGTTTTTCATTATCCATGAATCCGGAAAGCCATCTTTCTTAATATCCTTCAGTTTTTGTTCGGCTTCTTTTAATGTATTTAAACCAATCATGCTTACCACGTACAAGCCGCCCGGTGTTGTATCTACAATAGCAGCAGAGTAGCCTTTTGCTTCAAACATTCTGATTAGTTTCAGCGCATTGTTATGATCGCGGAAAGCACCTCCGATAATGTGAAAAGCCGGCGTATTTCCATTAGAACTGACAACCGCAGTTGATTTGATATTTAATTCTTCGGAAGAAAGATTTTTTACAGTAGTATTGGTTTCAAAACCGTTAGTGTTTTCAGGTATTGCGTTTGTTCTGGAAGCGATATCAGCAGCGGGCCCGGCTGAGAATTCTGGCCAGGGATAAGTAGGTGTAACTGCATGTGTTTTAATATCTGCTTCAGTTTCCGGTCTTATAACATTATTGGCAACAGATGGGGATGCGGCCGAAGAACTTTCCTTATTGATATCGGGACTATCAGCATCAGGTATTCCCGGCAATTTAGCGTTTACATAATAAATATCTTCTTTTGCCAGTTCGCAATAGGATATTAAACCGGGATTGAAAGCAATGTTTTTGTCAGCCAGTACGCCGGCAGGTGATTTAACAACTTGCGCAGGAGTTTCTTCAGCCTTTACATCCGGAACAGCTATGGTAACTGGGGCAGTTTTTCCGGGTGTTGAGCGAACCCAGGAATACATTCCTGTATAGTTATGTACATAATTATCAATGAGATTGCCTTTTATCGAACCCCATAAAACAAATGCAACAAAGGGTGCAAGTACTGCTGCCCATTTAAGGGTTTCAGGTACAAGATGCCTGAATTTAGATTGTCTGTTTGAACGGACTGACGTCTGGATTTCAGGTATAACCTGCTCTGCGGCAGCAGGCTTTGCCCTGAATACAGGCAATCCGAAGGAATCGGCATTGAAGTTAATTTGCCTTGCAGGTGTAAATTCAATGTTGCCTGAAGTATTGAGAAATAATTCACCAATTCCTTCTAGGGCAACCTTTTCGTCTCTTTTCAGTAGTTTAACGGATGTATCGACCCAGACTTTAATATCGTAAAGGGCTTCACGATAGGAAGTGTTTTCCTTAGCTGCAATATGATTTGCAAGCAAGCCGTCATTGGCTGAAAGCCCGGCATTGAAAGCAACACTTCCCGATGGCGGGTAGAATTCATGGGTGGAATGCAAAATCCAGGCTGGATTGCTGGCTTTGATAAAGCCTCCCAGACCCGGGACTATCACACATTCGTGATGATAAAGTAAATCAGCGATATGCCGTGTTATCATTGGTATTTGCGCATTTTATTGCGCTAAGATAATACAATCGGCCCGAAAAAATCAAGCATTGTTAGTAAGTTTGAATAAATCGCCAGGGGTGTCGACGCCAAATGTCTCAATATCAGTTAATGCCGTTGTGACGCTGTATCCGTGATGCAACCAGCGCAATTGTTCGAGCGATTCAGCTATTTCGGAGGGGGATTCACTAAGGCAGATAATCGACTGGATTACATTTGCACGGTAGGCGTACAAGCCAATGTGCCTGAAGTATTCATGTTTGTTTGCCCAGTCTTCCCGTTCGGCTCCACGAAGAAAAGGGATAGTTGAGCGGCTGAAGTAGAGTGCATTGCCTGAAGCAGAAACTACAACCTTAACCACATTTGGGTTAAACAAGTCGTCGTTATCGTGGATTTTCATGATAAGAGTGCCAATCTGTACAATGGGATTGGTGAAGAGCGAAACAGCCAGATCAATCTGTTTAGGGTCGATAAAAGGTTCATCGCCCTGTATATTCACTACTACATCGAAAGGAAATTCCCCATTCTGTGTTATTTTGTCGACAACTTCACCAATACGTGAAGTTCCTGAAACATGTGTATCCGAAGTCATCATCACCTCGCCGCCGCAGGCTGTCACATGGTCGTAAATCCGCACATCATCGGTGGCAACAATAACACGGCCCAGCAGTTTACTTTTAACCGCCTGTTCATATACACGCATGATCATGCTTTTACCGTTAATCATTGCCAGGGGCTTGCCCGGGAAACGGCTTGATGCATATCGTGCGGGAATTACTCCCAAAGCGTGTAATGTCATAAATGCCTATGCAGATTATTGTTAAATTAATAGGAACGTGCGAAGATGACCCGTTGTTTCGAAGGATTGCCGGTTAGTATGCATTTGCCATCTTCCATTTTTCCGTTAATCGGGATGAGCCTGATGGTTGCTTTAGTTTCTTCTTTAATCCGTTGTTCGGTTTCGGAAGTGCCGTCCCAATGGGCTGAAATAAAACCGCCTTTCCCATCGAGCAGTTCAGTGAACTCAGCCCAAGTATCAACCATGGTTGTATTTTCTTCGCGGAAATCGAAGGCTTTCTGGTATAGGTTTTCCTGTATACTTTCGAGCAGGTGACTGATCTTGTGTTCAATATCCGTAAGCTGGTACACTGATTTTTCAAGGGTATCGCGGCGTGCAACTTCAACCGTTCCGTTTTCGAGATCGCGCGGACCAATAGCCAGTCGGACCGGAACACCTTTAAATTCGTACTCGTTAAACTTCCATCCTGGTTTCTGGGTATTGCGGTCATCGTATTTCACACTGATACCAAGCGCTTTCAGTTTTTTGACAATCAAGTCAACAGTCTCGGAAATTAATGCAAGCTGCTCATCGTTCTTATAAATAGGAATGATTACAACCTGGATTGGTGCAAGTTTTGGGGGAAGCACAAGCCCATGGTCGTCGGAATGCGACATGATTAATGCGCCCATAAGGCGGGTAGAAACACCCCAGGATGTTGCCCAAACATAATCAAGTTTATTTTCCTTGCTTAAAAACTGGACATCAAAGGCTTTGGCAAAATTCTGACCCAGGAAGTGCGATGTTCCTGCCTGGAGGGCTTTCCCATCCTGCATAAGCGCTTCGATGCAGAATGTTTCAACAGCTCCGGCGAAACGTTCGTTTGCTGACTTTACGCCCTTGAGTACAGGCATTGCCATCCATTTTTCGGCAAACGTAGCATAAATATTCAGGATTTTTTCGGTCTCCTCCAAAGCTTCGGCTTCAGTAGCATGGGCGGTATGACCTTCCTGCCAAAGAAATTCGGTTGTGCGTAAAAACAAACGGGTACGCATTTCCCAGCGTACAACGTTGGCCCACTGATTAATAAGTAAAGGTAAATCGCGGTACGACTGAATCCAGGTCCGGTAGGTATCCCAGATAATAGTTTCGGAAGTTGGTCTTACGATGAGTTCTTCATCCAGTTTGGCATCAGGATCCACTATAACTCCTTTGCCATCAGGTGAGTTCTTCAACCTGTAATGGGTTACTACTGCACATTCCTTTGCAAAACCTTCAACATGCGAAGCTTCCTTGCTGAAAAATGATTTTGGTATAAAGAGAGGGAAATAGGCATTCTGATGACCAGTTTCTTTAAACATGTCATCGAGAGCTCTTTGTATTTTCTCCCATATTGCATATCCATAGGGTTTGATAACCATACATCCCCTAACAGCTGAATTATCAGCCAGGTCAGCTTTGATTACCAGGTCGTTATACCATTGTGAATAATTCTCTTCGCGTGATGAAAAATCTTTTGCCATTTTATTAATTGTGGTATGATAATTGCATGTATTTTAGTACTGATAGTCTGCAAAATTACAAAAATTATCTCTCAGTCTGCATTAAATCAAGCTTCAATATGAGGTTAAACAAAAGGAGGTCGATCATGAAATACTTTATTACACTTGTTGCTGGTTTGCTGATGTTAACATCATGTACAACCCAATACCTGGCTACTAATACGGATGATGTTTATTATTCGCCAAGCGACCAGCCGGTTAAAAAACAAACTTTGGTGGTAAAAGCCTCGGAAACAAATACGAACACGTATGCCCAGGAGCAGCAACGACCATCACAGCAGTCACAACAATCATACCAGGAATACGGGAATACAGATACTACATCATATACTGGCCAGCCGGACAGTTCAGCCATGTATGCCAATGCAGCAGCGGATTATTCGCAGGATTATTATGACTATGAGTATTCGTCACGTATCCGTCGATTCTACGATCCTTGCTGCAGCGACTATTCCTCTGATTATTATACCAATCCTTACTGGTATGATCCTAACCCATGGAACCTGGGAATAAGTTTTAGCCTTGGTTTTGGATATTATCCTTTCTATGGGGGATTCGGCTTTTATAATCCATGGTACGGTTATCCTTCCTATGGCTATCCATATTACGGATATGGCTATAATGATTATTGGTACGGCTATAACAATGGATACTGGAATGGATACAATGAGGGTAATTACAGCTATGGAGGTCGAACCGAATATGGCCACCGCGGATCGGTAGGAAGTTCCGGAACATCCGGACGGGGTGATATATATGCAAGGGAAGGCAAATCGGGTGCTACCAACAATTCAGGCAGAACCGGTATTTCAAATAATGATTCAAGGAGCGGCGCAAGTTCAATCAGCAATCAGCGTTCGGGCGCTACAAGCGAGACACGCGGTGGTTCAGTAGTTAACGACAGCAGGAGCACCCTTACACAAGGTACGACCATTCCACAGGATACAAGAAATGCTTCTAACGCTGCTACGACAACGCAAAATACACGTAACCAGAATGCTCCCGGCACTTCTGCGAATGCAAACCGCGGAACTGTAAACCCCGGAGCCTCAACCCAGAGGCCGGCAGGAAGCAGCACTCAGCCACAGCGTCAGTACCGGTATACGGCACCTAACCGTAACAGTCAGAATCCAAACGGGGTAAACCGGAATAATACAAGCAACGAGCGCAATACCCAAACTTATACTTCTCCTGAGTACAACCGGCCGCGTTCGGGACAGGAATATACATCGCCAAAATACAGGAATACACAGCCTTCGGTCAATGGTCAGAACAATACGCGGGTATCGCCGCAGGATAATAATACAAACCGTCCTGTAACGCCAACTTATTCAAGACCAAATACCGAACGTCAGGTTACATCACCATCGAATGGCGGTTATCAGGCACCAACATACAACCGGAGTTCGCAGCCAACCCGCTCTAACACCTATTCTGCTCCTACACGAAGCAGTTCGCCATCCCCATCCCGTTCGAATGAGAGCTATACTCCTTCGCGCAGTTCGTCATCTGGGTCAGGTGGCAGTTATACTCCTTCACGAAGTTCTTCATCAGGATCAAGCGGCAGTTCAAGTGGGGGTTCGAGCAGGGGATCCAGCGGCAGTTCAGGCGGAGGTTCATCATCGGGTGGCAGCCGCGGTTCATCGACAGGATCAGGAGGACACCGATAATTTAAACCTTTAACAGCATAAATGACTTCTTGTTTTTTAAACAGCCTGCAAACCTAAAAGGTGCTCTAATAAACACAACGCAGGGATTGCAGGTTTTTTACTGACCAATAATTTTTACAGCCATGAAAAACATACTTGCTATTTTACTTACAGTTTCCTTATCAATCACAGTTTTTGCCCAGAACGAAAACGATGCCTTACGTTATTCCCTTATAAATTATGGCGGTAGTGCCCGTTTTTCAGGCTTATCGGGAGCGTATGGGGCAGTAGGAGCTGATTTTTCGTCACTCAGCCAGAACCCTGCGGGCATCGGGCTTTTCCGGAAATCGGAATTTGTTATAACTCCCGTTTTCTCCGGCAACAATACTACAAGCACATTCCGGGGTAATACCCTGGATGATCACAGGAATACTGCTTACCTTGGGAATATAGGGTTTGTATTCACACAAAACATGAACGGAATGGCTGGTCCATTGGTACAAATGCAGTTTGGATTCGGTGTCAATATGATGTCGATGTTCAGCAACCGCATGAGACTTACCGGCTTTAACAACGAGAATTCACTGCTTACCAGTTATGTTGACGATGCCAATGCTAATCCCAAACCCCTTTCAGACTGGGATAATTTCGGGGCCGGACTTGCCTGGGACGTAAACCTGATTTTTTATGATTCAACCAATTCGACATGGGCGGCTGAAAAACTGGAGGAGGTGCGTAATGTCACAGGCGCTCTTCGTGTTAATTCTTGGCTACGCTTGCCCGATGTTAATCTTGCTGTTGGCGGTTCTAAAGTATCAAGCCACATGGATGGTTGGGCTATTGACTGCTCTTCTGCTACTCACA
>CAISRK010000279.1 GCA_903887815.1 uncultured Bacteroidales bacterium
CCCTTTACCCTGATGTGATTTGAAGAAATAAAAATACACTTTAACAGGGATATTCGGGCATTATTTTCTGAATTAATTTGAATCAGGAGTTTAAAAGAAAATTGTATGAAAATGCAATAAGACATGACGGAATTATATCACCACTTCGTGGTTTGGGCGCATTTCCCTCTACATTTTATGCAATCATAGCAACCCCAGCGCTAATAAAATTATATTCCTGGTTCGTGTTATTAAGGGATTCGTAATTCGTAAATCAAAAATCGTAAATTAAAAATATCTACCTTCGCAGCCCCAAAAACAAAACATATAAATTTATGAAAGACATCAGTTATGCTTTAGGCTTAAGTATTGCAAGTAATCTGAAAAATTCAGGTGTTGAAGCACTTGATATTGAGCATTTTACAAAAGGCCTGAATGCGATTTTAAACAACGAGGAAATCAGTATGACGCCTGATGAGGTGAATCATATACTGAATGAGTTCTTCGAAGGCATGCAGAAAAAAGCCGAAGGCAATAACCTTGGAGCCGGAACCGCTTTCCTTGCGGAAAACAAGACTAAAGCCGGGGTTATAGAAACTCCCAGCGGACTGCAGTATACAGTAATTACTGAAGGAAGCGGGGTTAAAGCAACAGCAAAAAACCAGGTTAAGGTTCACTATACCGGAACCCTGATCGATGGTACCGTATTCGACAGTTCGGTTAGCCGCGGCGAACCGGCTACATTCGGTGTAACCCAGGTTATTTCAGGATGGGTCGAAGGACTGCAACTGATGTCGGAAGGTTCGAAATACAGGTTCTTTATTCCTTCGAACCTCGCATACGGGGCGCAAGGAGCAGGTAAGGCGATTGGTCCTCACGCAGCTTTGATTTTTGATGTGGAATTGCTTAAAATTATGTAACTACCTGATTAGCTTAATATTTAAGCGGAAAGTTTCAAATACCATTTATAAAACCTGCCTTACATTGAGTAACGGCAGGTTTTTAATTATAGGCTAATGTGTAGGTCGTTTTCCGACGCCAGATTATAAACGCGTTTATTTAATCAGTGGTTCTCCCATTTTAAGAACGGTTTTACCTGCCAGGTCATTAATAATAATTGCAGCCATCATATACCATGCAGAGGCCGCACATACTATCAGTTCAAATCCGGCTATTCTATTAAATGCTTCATTGCCGAAATGGCCCAGATCAAGGAGGATAAAACCAAGAAGCAGAGTGCCTAATGTTATTGCCATTGCTTTATGAATGCGCAACGAAGCAACAAACATAATAGCAGTATAGAGCGTCCAGGCAACAAGATAAAAGCCGACATCCGTTTTAGAAGCTTCATAAATTTTGAACGCGTTCAGCATCCATATAATTCCGAGCCCTATCCAGAATGAACCATAGGAAACAAAAGCACTGAAGCCGAAATTATTGCCCATCTTTTGCTCCTGGAAACCGGCGATCATTTGTGCCAGGCCGCCAAAAATAAATCCCATAGCAACCACGGGTCCAAGACCCATAAGTCCTAAATTGTGAAATTGAAGCAGCAGGGTTGTCATACCAAAACCAGCCAGCCCAACCACGGCCGGATTCCCGTTTTTCTTATCTGTCATATGATCTTTGTAATTGATGTGCCGGTAAATTTAGAAAAATTATTTCAAATCAGGAAAACCTGCAAAAATTCTCTGCAAAAATTCAATTTTGCTTAAGAGGCTTATTTTTATTAACTTTGGATGTAAATATCCACGGTATGAAATTCCCAGGATTTATTGAAGATTTTATATCCTTATTATATCCCCGGGTTTGCGCTGCCTGCGGCAATTCCCTCTTCAAACACGAAGAAATTATCTGCACGTATTGCCTTTATCATTTGCCCAAGACGAATTACCACCTTATAAAAGAAAGTCCGCTGGATAAAGTTTTCTGGGGAAGGGCGAGGCTGGCAAATACGGCCGCGCTTTATAATTTCCAGAAAAAAAGCAAAGTACAGCACCTCATCCACCAGCTGAAATACAAAGGACGAATGGATGTTGGCATTCACCTTGGGAAAATACTTGGTGCCGACCTGTTAAAAGCTGATGCATTCAGCGATGTTGCCAAGGTGGTTCCTGTGCCTTTGCATTCAGGCAAGCAGCGCAAAAGAGGATATAACCAGAGCGAACAGTTTGCTATTGGACTGGCACATGCCATGAATATCGAAATGGATGCCACATCCTTTATCCGAACCACGAATACCGAAACCCAGACACGGAAATCCCGTTTCGCACGATGGGAAAATGTTAAGGAAATCTTCAAGGTTACCGCTCCTGCAGAACTTGCCAACAGGCATATACTGCTGGTTGATGATGTAATAACAACCGGGGCAACCCTCGAATCGGCTGCACATATCCTGCTTAGTATCGAGGGCGTGAAACTGAGCGTGGCGTGCATCGGGTTTGCCAGGGATTAGGCTCGGATTGGAGAATTGGGGATCCTTAGGTCCTCAATGATGAAAGCAAGTAAGATATTTCCCGTTGAGTCACCCCTCTCCTCACTAGAGAGGGGCCGGGGGTGAGGTCAACAAAGTATAATTTTTAAGTATTTTCGTTCAACCACCATTCTATTTTCTCAAGTAACTTTTGAATCTCATTTTCATTTTCATTATTTGTAACTCTTTCCACTCTTATTCCTAGTTGTTCAAGTTCGAATGTGCGGTTTCGGTCTCTATCTGAAACATCTTCATTACCATGTATTCCTCCATCCACTTCAATGCACAACCTGGCTTTATGGCAATAGAAGTCAAGAATAAATTTGTCAGCGGGGTGCTGCCGCCTGAATTTATAGCCTTTAAATCTTCTGCCTCGTAATTTAGCCCAGAGCACCTCCTCCGCTTCAGTCATATTAAGCCGTAATTCGTGCGCCTGTTCCACCAGACGCCTTGATGCCCCAAACATGACATCAAATTGTATATTTCTTCTGGTATAAACCATGTTAATTAATGAATAAAGTTTTTTTGACCTCACCCCCCTGCCCCCCTCTCCTGAAACAGGAGAGGGGGAGGAATTCCTTTTCCAGTCTCTGTTGCACCAAACTCCATTTTCTACAAATAACAAGTTATATAGTCACCCCTCTCCTCTAGGAGAGGGGCCGGGGGTGAGGTCCCTTATTACAATTTCCCACCCAAAACCGTCGCCTTCTTATACCTCTTCACATTCCCCTGCATATCAAATATTTCAACGAAGACAATATACCTGCCGATAGGCGCTTTCAGCCTGCCGTTGGTAATGCCGTCCCACGAAAATGCACCCGAAGTCCCGCATAATTCATTGTTCACAAGATTTCGTACCAGTCGGCCGGTGGCATCGTAAATACTTACAGTAGTATTATTTCCGCTTGTACTGAACGTGTATGCAATAATTAGATTATCGTTGTAGCCGTCGTTGTCAGGTGAGAATATTTCCGGCGAAAGCGTGATTTCATTTTCATCAGTGATTGCAATCCCGAACTGGGAGTTTGTATAAGCCGGTGTTGCATAGCCCACCGATGCACTTGCCGAATGCCAGTTGGTTTTGTCGCCCGAAGGCCGATCGGGGCTGATCCGTTCGATTGAAACACCATCAACATTTGTTAGCAAAGGATATTGCATCCCCGCATTGTAGGCCACCAGGTCGATAACATTTCCGGCCTTGGTTGTTATCGCTACTACACCATCTTCGTTGTTCATTGCAGGGAATGAAGTCAGATTTATAAATCCCTGTTTATTAGGTGTATAATAATTTATACTTATCGAAACGCTGTCAGTGGAGAGCGCGAAATAATCTCCCGGGAGGATAAGGAATGGCATTTTGCTGATTTCGTTGTAATCGGTAATTGCATGGTTAATAGTGTCGTAATTAGCCAGCACCAGGTCTTTAAGATCAATTACTTTGGATGAACGGTTAAGTATTTCAACAAAATCAACACAGCCAACGGGCGGATCGTACAGCAATTCGTTAATCACAATGTCAGTTGCAGTGGCTGCCGATGGAATTGCAAACCTGGCGGAAGTGCCGTTTAGAAGCTGATTCCCGGCGCAATCGGTTATACTGTTATTGCTTGTAATTGTATATAGCGTTCCGGTTAGCAGGGGCGAAGACAGGGTTAGGTAAGCCAGCCGGAAATCAGGACTTTGAGCTTCTACCGATAAAGGATTCCCGATCCCGTTATTAATCACATAATTGGCTTTATCCGAAACATGCGCACTGTCGCACGATTCAGTAAACCAAACGGTTATATGGATAGCATCGTCCACTCCAATGCGGCTGATAGCAGGCGGAACACGGTCGGGATTTGACGCTTTTACTGAATTTGATTTGCCTGGGGTTCCTCCATCATTGTTATTACATGCTGTCCAGTTGGATGCATCACCACAGGGGTTTAAGGGGTCGATGAGTTCAAGCGACCAGCCGCCATTTATTTTATAACTGCTGTGATACCAGTCGTCGGAATAGCTGACAGTGTGGATTATATTTCCTGCAGCATTCAGCAGGGTTATGGTTCCACCTGCATTGGTAACGGCAAAACTGCTGAAAGCCAGTACTTGCCCGTAAGGATCCAGTTGAGGTTTTAACCCGTCGTCACATAAAATCACATAACCGAGGGGCGGAAGTGTAAATTGTGGTAAAATCTTGTCGGAACTGCCAAGTTTAAGTACCCAGTTTTTCAACTCAACCGGGTAAGTACTCCGGTTAAATAACTCAACGTATTCGGCATCAGGCAGATTCACCGGTGGTGACGGATCGGCCATTATTTCGTTGATCAGCACATCGAATGCATTTACCTGGTGCCAGGCAAAAGGCAATTGAGTTGCAAGCATTGTATTACCGGCCAGGTCTTTTACATTTGAAACAGATAGTGTATACGACTGATTGGACAAAAAATTCTGTGTAAAACCGAGATGGATAATGGCCGGGTTGCTCATATCCTGGGTTGCCGAAGCCGGTAAAAGCGATCCGGGAGCAGCTGAATAGTTGTTTATACTTGTTGCTGTGGAAGCAGAAACGGCTTCGCTGAATGCAACTGTAAGCTCGTTCGCAGTGGTTGCACTAACCGAAACCAACGTGGGTGGAGTATTATCAACGATTATAGGACCTGCATAGAAATCATCAAAATAAAATTTCGTGCTGTTGCTGCTGGTAAATTTGCAGTAAACACCCGAGTAGCTGCCACTGGTAAAAGCATTATCAGTACCCGAAGCCTGCAGCAGATAATTGTTTCCCCCGGCCTGGTCGGCATATACTTTCCAGTTGCCGCCTGTAGTGCGCACCACTTTCACTTTTATAGCAAATGCAGCCGCGACAAAACCGTCAGTTCCCCGGCAAACCACAGTATGCGTATTTCCCGACTGCCGCACAAGCTCAATGGCATCATTCGAACCCGCTTCGCCAAGTTTTATATAATATCCATTCAGAGGACCTTTTAAATCCTGCTGGTCGGACGAGATATAAACACGCGCAAAATTGTTATCCGAAGGAGCGAACCCCAGTTTGACCCAGCAGCTCCACTCCATTTCCGCTGAAGAAACAATGGGTACCGCCAGGACAGTAGTTGCATCGCCTGTAGCATTAAGCTGTAGCTGATAGGAAGTATTTACCTTGAAGGCTCCTACATCTCCCGACCAGGTTGGATTCGAGGTAAAATCGCCATCCGAAAAACTTTCGGTAAACTGGGCAAAAGAAACTTTTCGGATCATTAGGAGGATGATAAGAAAGAGAATTTTTCGCATAATACAGAGTATTAACTTCCGTCTAGGGGAAAAGTAGTATTTTTGCACTCCTGATATTAAAACCTTGTAAAGATACAAAATTGCCTCCCATGAAGCAAGTATCGTATTCATAATCAAATGATAGCAGCTGTTTTTCCCAGGAATAACGAATAATTCAAACACCTATGAAAATTGCAATTGTTGGTGCCACCGGGCTTGTAGGAAGTGTAATGCTGAAAGTACTCGAAGAAGCACGCTATATCCCTTTTGATAAAATCAGCGAAATTATCCCGGTTGCATCCGAAAAATCGGTAGGCAAAGATTTGTTTTTTAACAATATGCCCCGCAAAATCGTGAGTATTACTGATGCCATTGCCATGAAACCGGATATAGCTATCTTCTCAGCAGGTGCTTCTGTTTCAAAAACCTATGCACCGCTTTTTGCAGCAGCCGGAACATTTGTTATCGATAACAGTTCAGCATGGCGTATGGACGACAACATTCCGCTGGTTGTGCCCGAAATCAACGCGCATTTAATGAACCCAAAAACCAAAATTATTGCCAACCCGAATTGCAGCACCATTCAAATGGTACTCGCCCTTTCGCAGCTGCATAAACATTTCCAGATTAAAAGACTTGTGGTTTCTACCTATCAGTCCGTTTCCGGAACGGGTCAGAAAGCCGTTGAGCAGATGATGAACGAACGCAACGGAACCCGCACAAATATGGTTTACCCGCACCCTATCGATATGAACCTTTTCCCTCATGGCGGTACTTTCGAAAGCAACGGGTACACTACCGAGGAAACAAAACTGCTGAACGAAACACGCAAAATACTGGGCGACAACTCGATAAGGGTAACAGCTACCGTGGTTCGCGTTCCTGTAACCGGTGGACATTCGGAATCGGTAAATGTGGAGTTCGAAAAAGAATTTGAAATGGAATGGATTAACAAACTTTTGTCGACCACCAAAGGTATTGTGGTTCAGGATGATCCTGAAAAATCCATTTATCCCATGCCGAAATACGCCGAAGGCCGCGACGAAGTGTTCGTTGGTCGCATCCGGCGCGACGAATCGCAGCCCAACAGCATCAATCTCTGGGTTGTTGCCGATAACCTCCGCAAAGGAGCCGCTACCAATGCCGTGCAGATAGCAGCATACCTCTTGCAGAATGAGTTGGTAGGTTAATTCTTTATTCCCAGCCAACGCCTCCATGCGAGTTTACCGCCAGATTTCCGAATTTACTTCCCACTGCCGTCCTGTGGCTACAGTGGGTGTTTTCGATGGTGTGCATCTCGGCCACCTGGAAATCATAAGCCGGCTTATAGCTACTGCAAAGGAAAAACACTGCGAATCGGTTGTAATCACTTTCGATCCTCACCCCCGGCTTGTGCTGGCGCATCATGCCGAAATAAAACTACTGCAAACCCTCGACGAAAAACTGCAGCGTTTTGAAATTGCCGGCGTGGATGTGGTTCTGATAATTCCATTCGATCGCGAATTCTCAAAAATCACGCCTTCCGATTTTATCAAAAACGTGCTTGCCGGCAGCCTGCATGTAAGCCATGTAATTACAGGCTACGATCATTTCTTTGGTCAGAACCGGCAGGGTGATTTCGATATGCTCAGCAAAATGGGCAGCGAGTTTGGTTTTACAGTTGATGAACTTCCAATGGTTTCGGTTTCGAGCAGCACTGTAAGTTCTTCATCGGTTCGGCGTGCCTTGCTTGATGGCGATGTTGCCCTGGCAGCAGCAATGCTTGGTTATCCCTATCCCATCACCGGGGAGGTAGTTACCGGTAATAAAATCGGTCGCAATATCGGCTACCCGACTGCTAACCTCAAGCCCGGCAATATCCACAAGCTGATTCCCGGACAGGGTGTTTATGCAACAATGGTAAAAATTGACGGAGAAACATTCAAAGCCATGACCAATATCGGTTACAGGCCTACCATCGATGCCGATCACCTGACCATAGAAGTGAATATTTTTGATTTCGACCGTGATATTTATTCATGTGAAATTACTTTATCGTTTATTGAGCGTATCCGCAACGAAAAGCGTTTTGCAAGCCTGGGCGATCTGCAACTTCAGCTGGCAAATGATAAAATTACAGCCGCAAAATTGTTAGAAAGACTTTAATTTACTTCGTTTTCGACAGCACAATCAAAATCTTATATTCCTGTTTGCCAGGATTATATGGGTTATATCTGAATTTATCAACTTGGACTCCAAGGTTGACAGAAATATCCTGCCAAACAAACTACTCTGTATTTATAATCAATTTTTGAGTATGGATGCCTTTTTCAGTCTGTATGATTAATAAATAAATCCCCGCACTTACTTTCTTGTCTAAATCAATTTGGAAAGGGGATACAAACTGTTCAGAATCTTTATTATAAACCGGCCGGCCTGTTATATCAACAATCGATAAACTGAACGATTTCGAGCTATTCACTTCATTAAACAAGATGTTGAATTTCCCGTTTGAAGGGTTGGGGAAAACACTTACTTCAATATCTTTTTCCTTTGTATTACCTGTAAATCCCTGGTATTCGAAAGCTCCCATATCGACAATTCCTTCCACTATACGGGCTTTGTTATCCAGGTCAAGTGCCGGTAAGCCGGTTGTGCCAGGTTTGCCGTTATTAATACAGGGGCTATTGAAGGATAATTGATATCCTCCAGGGATAAACATTGGGTTAACATCGAGCATGTTATGTTCGCCTTGTAGGATTGGCCAGCTGATTTTACGAATAAGAGAATTGTAGGCAAAGATCCTTTCAGGAATAAATGCATAAATTTCAGGCACTTGTCCCGAAGAAGGATTATAAATGATTGAGTTTGTAATAGTCATTTGATTACCTTCATCTAAAACACTTACACAGGGTAATAACGTAGTAGTTGAATCAGGCCCTCCATTGGGAATTATAGGAGCATAATATGAATCTGAAGAAATGGTAGTATTTATTATAGTACAATTATTAATATTATACATTGAACCACCATTACCATTATAGCCATTTACTCCAGGTATTTCAGATCGTCCCGGTGAATTGGA
>CAISRK010000280.1 GCA_903887815.1 uncultured Bacteroidales bacterium
CTGCTACTGAAGGTGGAAAGACCGGGATCTCTTCCACGTAAACGTCTGGTGTTTTGTAAGTTGCCATGATGGAGCGTTTTTACGGTTTTGAAATTTGGATTATTATATCGGATTTTGATTTGTCAGCTGAAGGTTGCGGTAAATGGGGGATAAGGACATCGCCGTTTTTAGTAAGCTGTATCTTTTTTCTTGCTTTTTCCTGACGGGCAACAAGGCTTTCGGACTTGAATAAAACGACTTTTTTGCTTGGGTCGGTTGCCAGGAAGGATGCAGGAATATCAGTTGCTGTAAACGAGGAACTGTTCACTTTTTTAAAGGTTATTTTTGGCCTGCTGTCCTCGGTGGAACCGTTATCACTTACAAGCAACTGCCCGAATTCCGTGTTGGTATAGTTCCCGGCAACGATATAGTATTTCAGCGTCTCTGTTCTGGCATTAAACTGAACATGGAATTGCGGATGTGATGAATATATGGAATCCCCTACCAGTATCTCGATTACGGCATAGGCGCCCGAAGCCGCAAGTTCAGGGTCAACGTAATAATTTATAGTCTTTGCCGATCCGGAATAGGCTTCGTTAATGGTATATTTTCCTGCTTCCTGACCTGTGATATCGTAAGAAACACTGTCGCGGTTCTCGGAGCTTTTTATTGTATCGGATTGAAGGATATTCCCTTTCTGATCCTTTAGCGTTATGGTGCAGGGCCGGTTGGATTTGGTGATTTTGTGGCTGAATATGCTACCGGTTATAGGATACTTCACTTCGGGATCCAAGGCTGCAGGGTTGCCCAGGTTCTGTATAACCTGAATGCCAGAACTGTCAGCCGTAAACGCGGTAATATTGCTGAAATAAGGATTGTTGAGTTTTAACCCGAACCTGAGAACTTTCCCTTTAACTGAAATTACCGGCTGATTGGCATCGTTGGCTTCAAATAAAATATGCAGACTGCCATTAACCGCTTTAGCCAGCATCCGGCTGTTACGGAGCAATCGCGACGTATCCTTCAACACGATAAAGTCGACATCGCGGCACACAGCAGTATAAAAGCCATGCTGAACCGAAAAAGTACAAAGTGTTAAGAATTTTATGGTCATTTGTTATTCAGGTTTGCATTGATAATGGTAATTGGCGGTTGAATGCCTGTTGAAACTTCGTCTTTTATTATAACTAGTCTCATCTTGTAAACCAGAGACGGAAGATGTTTTGCCCCAAGGAATGTCCAAACCTGGTTTATCTGGTCGTAACCAAGGTTTTGTAATTCGAGGGTAAGTCTTTCGATACGCACATCTAGTGCTGGAAATGAACCGGGAGTAAAAGCGGGATGCGACTGGAAGAAAGTTAGCAGAAACGAAATACACTTCAACGCTTCGTTGTATTGGTTGAAGTTGGCGGCAAACATCACGTAGAGATTGATTTTTATATCAGGCTCAGTAATAATATGCTGTCCATCCCTGAGAGTGTATTCCGGAAGCTGCGATTTGAAAGTGCGGTCTTCCTCGATGTTGATAACTGTAACTACAACTGTTTCTTCACCGAAAGCATACTTACCGGAATCATCGACCATTTTGGTGAGTTTCACCTCAGGTGCTGAAGGGCCAATCCTCGAGTGAAGGAATGTACCCAGTTCGTCAGTTATAAATTTTAATGCAAGGTCAATCATGTAAAAGAATTTAGTCAATAATTAATACTGATTCCGATGACTTTTTAATTCTTATAATTTCGGACTGCTTTAATAAAGTTTGTACCTGCTTTTTCATTATCAGGCGCATTTATACAATCAAGGTAAGCCTGTGCAATACGTTTGAACGCGTTTGAGAATGGATGCAATTCATCGGCCCACTCGTTTTTAAGAACTGCCCCGCGACTGTCAATGTGGTAAACAAAATTACGTCCCTTTAGTTCATTGCAGTGTTTCGCAACCTTTATCAGCATTTCATTAAAATGATAAATCATTGCCGACAAAATGCTTTTCTGTAAAACAGGGTCGTATATGCCTTTTCTTAGAAGCGGGTAATATAACCAGTCGCCGTTAGAGCCTGCACGCAGCAGAAACTTAAAAATGTTCCTGTTGTTCGAAGGAATTGCAAAATCATATCCCTGGGTGATGATTTTCATATCATCGAATTTTCCGCTCAGGTCAATGCTTCTGAAAAACACCTTGTACATAAGCTCAAAAGTGTATAACAGGGCCATGAAATCTTTGTGCAGGTATTTATTCCCGATCATTATCATTTCGGCACGTTTTTCACGCGTAATTTCCTTATTGCCGAAATCCTGCTCCACCACTATCCTGTATAGTGCCTGGTCATCATCAGTAATGGTTTTATCCACAAGTGCAGGTTTGTTTACCAGTGTACTTAGCCTGCCGCCACCTACCAGGTCGTTGCCCCCGCCACTGATCAGGAAAATTTCAGGCTGATAGGTAGTAAGTTCTGAAATATATTGTTCTTCATAAATGATGTTGGCAATCCAGTCGCCACCATAGGCAAGGCTGTAGACAGGGTTGTCGGACAGCGTTTTAATCCAATCAAGTATGTCGTTTAGGAAAATAGGGTACTCAAACCAGGAATCTCCTTCGGCAATGATTAATTTTTTCCCGTTGCGGAAGCCAGGCTTTAAGATATTCCGTTTAAATTCTGCATTTTTCCGTTTCCGGGCAAACCTGTTCATCATACCCAAAAAGCCAGTTGATGCTTCTGACTTATTCAGGAGTTCACTGTCATTGATATCGAAAATCCGCCTGATAAATCCCCTGTACTCCGTGCGGTCGATAAGGTTCATGAGCGTATCCATCTCACTTTCCGTGATCGTGGCATGCAACAGTGCATTAATCAGTTCTTCTTTTGACTTTTCCATGATTTACTGTTTAAGGCTCTGCAACACCTATCTGCGGCAGAGAGTTTCATGATGTCAGAAATGATGTTTCTGTAAGGACTTCGTGTTTTAATAAATGTTGTACCCTGATCTTCGTATAATTGTTCTGCCCTGATCCTCTGTAACCGAAATAAATTTTAATTAAAACTCAATCCAGGAAAACGTACCGCTCTCCTGTTAATAGTGATCTTCATTCTTGTTTTAAAACTGTTCAGCAAC
>CAISRK010000281.1 GCA_903887815.1 uncultured Bacteroidales bacterium
AAATCAGAATAATCTTGTCAAGATAACCATTTAGGCTGCTTAGAAAGATTAAATACCTTCTGAGTTTTTCAGTAGACCCTACTTAATTGGTTCCTGCAATCACAGGTAGCTTAATTCAATCTATCTTTGACCCAGTATTTAGTCCTTAAAATCTTTTAAAAATGAGAAAAGCATTACTCTTCCTGGCCTTGCCGGTCATTATGCTGGCAGCAGGATGCAACAAACCTTCAGGAACAGGTATGGAAACAAAATCAGCGTTTATCAGCCAGGCCACCATTGATAAAGTGGTGAAAAAATTAGGCGATTCCCTTGGTGAAACCGCAAAACCGCGCATTGAGCGGGGAGTGAAACAAGCCGCCTCATTATGGGACAAACAGGATGGCGACCAGGATGCCTTTACAAGCTTTTGCCTGGGTAATTTTATTGCCGATACGGCAAAACTTGATGTGTTATTTAAGAAACTGCAACGCAGCAGCGAGATTTTGTACGGCAATTTCAATAAAATGGGTATGGACCTGCGGGTTCCGGTCGACCTGAGCGGTGATGAACTCACACCTATCGACGAGATGTTTGCTTCGTATTCACCCTCCTCGCACTTAACGGATGACCTGTTTGCCAATAAAATAGCATTTGTTACCATACTCAACTTCCCGTTTTATTCGCTGTCCGAAAAAACGGAACTGGGTTCAAAATGGTCGCGGCGCGACTGGGCATACGCACGCATGGGCGACGCTTTCACTTCGCGTGTACCGGCTGCACTTAACCAGCAGGTAAACGAGGCACTTACAAAAGCCGATATGTACATTTCGGAGTATAACATTATGATGGACAAACTGGTGGATGCTTCGGGTAAAACGTATTTCCCTGAAGGAATGAAACTCATCACCCACTGGGGACTGCGCGACGAATTGAAATCCCATTACGGCCAGGCCGACGGGCTTGCCAAACAAAAAATGGTTTATTCGGTCATGAAGCGGATTATCGATCAGAGCATCCCCGAAATGGTGATCAACAATGCCGCTTACCAGTGGAATCCTGCTGATAATAAAGTTATCAAAGAGGGTAAGGAAGTTACTTTTACTCCGGAACCCGACCGACGTTACGAAATGCTGCTTAACAATTTCAAAGCAATTCATGCTACCGATGCCTATTATCCCGCGCTTCCCACATACAGCCAGCGCGCTTTCGAGCAGAGCATGGAAATTCCCGAGCAGGATGTTGAAAAACTTTTTACATCGTTAATCACATCGCCCGAAATCAAGCAGGTTGCTGAGCTGATTCAAAAACGCCTGGGGCGCAATCTCGAGCCTTTCGATATATGGTACGATGGGTTTAAGGCACGCAGCGGCCTCAACGAAGATGATCTTACCGCCACAACGCAGAAACTGTATCCCACACCTGCAGCCTTCGAAAAGGATATGCCGAATATGCTTAAGAAACTGGGCTGGAGTGCCGAAAGAGCATCCTACATAGCTTCGAAAGTCCAGGTTGACCCGGCCCGAGGCTCCGGTCATGCCGCCGGTGCCCTCCTCAAAGGCGACAAAGCCCGCCTGCGCACCCGCATTGCAGAGAAAGGCATGAACTATAAAGGATACAACATTGCCGTTCACGAGTTTGGCCACAATGTGGAACAAACCGTCGACCTGTATGATATTGATTATTACATGCTTCAGGGAGTACCGAACACTTCGTTTACCGAAGCCCTTGCCTTCCTGTTCCAGAAACGCGACCTTTTCCTGTTGGGCATCAACGATAACAACCCTGATAAGGAACACCTGGCATCACTCGATGCTGTATGGTCGTGTTACGAGATTATGGGAGTTTCACTACTCGACATGAAGGTTTGGAAATGGATGTATGCCAATCCCGATGCAACTCCCGCCCAGCTGAAAGAAGCCGTAATCACAATGGCCAAAGAAGTCTGGAACCAGTATTATGCACCTGTGCTGGGTAGCAAGGACGAACCTATCCTCGCCATTTATTCGCACATGATCGATAATCCATTGTACCTGCCTAATTACCCGGTAGGCCACCTGATCGATTTCCAGGTTGACGGATTTGTAAAAGGAAAGAATTTTGCCTCCGAAGTGGACCGCATGTATACCCTCGGCCGCCTCACACCACAGGCATGGATGCAGGGTGCCGTCGGTAACCCGATTGCCATCGAACCCATGCTGAAAGCTGTGGACGAAGCACTGAAAGTGATAAAATAATCGAGGTTGTTATAAGCTAAAAAGGACTAATCCTCTTGCCGGGTTAGTCCTTTTCAGTTTTCAGGAATTGGTGGTTGATTGTTATCACGCGAAGAAGTCGCAAATTCAATAAGTAGCCAATCCCAAGACAGGGACTCTTTATCCATTCAGCCCCTTCGCCTCTCACCCCTTGTCTCTCGCACCCTAACCGTGTCTCCTTGTCCCACCAAACTCCGCCACCTTTCCAGCTTCGGTATCCCATAAGTAAAAAAACCGGCAAGGAAACCCGGTATCCCCATTTCCTTCATTTTGCCTTTTACAAGGATTTGCATTTCTTTTGCTGTCGTTATTCCGGGACTGGTAAATTTACCATCCTGGTAACAAAGGCTGCAGAATTTCAGGCTTTTTGAGCCATCGGCATTGGTGCCTCCTCCTTTTTCGTCTTTTTTCAATGGCATACCACAGCTCTGGCAGAATTTGCAGGTCTTTTCCATGGCTTTTGGATTTGATTATAATCGAAGTTGATTGTTCTTTTGGACCTATGAGGGGAGAAGGGAGAAAGGGGAGGGGAAAAATTCCCACCTCCCAACTCTCCTCTCTCATTTCATACTCTTTTCCACCTTTCAAATTCACGATTAAGCAGAAAAATCGATTTCAGATGATACTTAGTTTTTAATGAAGCGTTTACTTGAGGATTTACCATCAATAATCAGTCGGGTAAGATACACCCCCGGCGCATACGATGTCATATCAACAGGAACATTTACTTCGGCTGGCGAGCTTACCTGTTTTGTAACGGTATAAAGTGTATATCCCTGCTGGTTAATCACTTCTATTCTTACGGTCGAATTTGCATTTGCCTTAAATCCGACGTTCATCATATCCGCGACAGGGTTCGGATAAATACGGAACGGGCCGGAAATATCAGCGATCTCATCAATAGCTGTGAAATCACAGACACCAGGTACATACATATCGAGCCAGGCCATACGGTTATGAATCCAGCTTTTTAAAGCAGCAACCTCCGCTTCGTAAGTCGGTGGAAACGGCGCAGGGTTAGGCCAAACATACACTCCCAGTATGGGCCAGGTGGTGAAGTTGCGTTGCTGGGCTTCCATTAGTTGCCCTGAAATGCTGTCGATATAATTATCGAACCACGAATCGCTTAGTATATTTTGCCTGAGGTTCAACCAGCGGCATTTCATATGGTTGCGGTATGCAGGGTCCTGGAGCAGGCGGTCCCACCAGAATGGAATCTGGTACCCATCGCCTGAACAGGGAAACTGGTACGCCCAGCCGGTGGTACCATCACCTCCGCAATAATTGGCATTATGCCAGGCTATATCGTAATCCCATACCGGTCCCATACGGATTTTCCCGCCCTTGCTTTCTCTTTCCTTGTTTATGAATGTACTTATTCGGTAGCCATCCACATTTTTACTTATTTCGTTTACAAGGAAATAATCGATAAATGTGTTTTCGACAGCATATTTACGGTATCCGGTAGCTGTATCGGCAAACCCGAAACCGCTCAACGCCGTTTCGAAATTATATACATAACTCTGTATATAACCTTTTTGCTGTAAGGTTATATCTTCCGGCTGCGGATACTCGTACTGGAAAAATATAGTCTGTCCGTAAGGATGGGCGTAAGGCGGATATGTGGATGTCCATCCCGGTCCACCTGAACCCGTAGTTTTATCAATTTTAAAAATATAACCGCCGGTGAGCACATCGCCGGAATTCTGATCGGGACTGAGTTTGGCTATATCCAGGCGGTTTTTATCGCGTTTTATTTTTTCCGAGAAAATATATACCCCAATATACTGCCCGTTCAGCACCACTTCAACAAACCTGTATCTTGCCGAATAATATCCCATGTTGCGCCATACCTGGTAAGCCAGCACATTGCGCAGCAACGACTTATCCGAATAATTGGCATTGAGTATCCAATCATTTTCAGCAGGCATTCCAAGCAGGGAGGTATCGAGAGAAGCACCGAGGTCATCCCTGGTTTCGATTCCATAACTTTTCTTTGGAAACATCTGTGAACTGGAACCCCTGATTTCGATACCGGAATAGCCATCGAATGTGGGCGGGTCAGTAAGGTTATTCCTTACCCCGGGACCGTTGTCGATTATTTTGAGGCCTGCCGGAATTTTCGGACTATCAGGGATGGTTTGGCCATAAGTGTCAATTAATACAATTGGCAGGTTCGATGAAGTAAATAATGTGGGTACAAATGCAGAAGAATCGGCAAGATAAGCATTTACAGTTTCAACTGAAGGCTGGCCTCCACCTTTAGGCGTTATCTCCTGGCTTACAGCCAGCTGTGTGAGTAGAAAGAGTAAATATACAAGTATTGGTTTTCGCATAATCCGTTTAAAAAGGAGATTTTCAGGATGCAAATATACACCTGAAAAGTTGAGTTTATTATTAAAATCCGGTGTCGGAAGCCGTTCAGTTTTTTATGTATACAGGAACCGCTTGATGCTACGTTTTGGTGTTTTTTCGAATTCGGTTGAGACTATCTGGAAACGCGCCACCTGCATATAATTTGGAATCTCCTTGTTAAGCTGCTTACAGTATGCAGCCATGATGGTTTCGAGCGAATGTTCCTTCATTTTTTTAGCGTCGACCATTTCCATATCGGGATAGATCAATGCTACAAGTCCTTCCTTCCGGTCGACCACAATGGATTCCTGCACCAGCGGGAAAGCATTTATGCGGGCTTCAATTTCCTCAGGGTAAATATTTTGTCCCGATGGTCCAAGAATCATGCTTTTACTCCGGCCTTTGATGTAGAGGAAACCATCCGAATCCATGGTTCCCAGGTCGCCGGTATGCAGCCATCCGTCCTTGTCGAGGATTTCCTGTGTTGCCTTTTCGTTTTTATAGTAGCCTTTCATTACATTTTCGCCCCGCACCTGTATTTCCCCTACTACGTTTTCGGGATCAGGCGAATCGATACGCATCTCGAGCTGATCGACACAGCGGCCGGCTGAATTAAAACGGTTTTCTCTCCAGCTTGCATAACTGATCAGCGGCCCGCATTCGGTCATTCCATAGCCGATTGTAAAGGCAAACCCGGCTTTACGGAAAACCTCCTGTACCTCCTCGTTGATTGCAGCGCCGCCAATTACAATTTCATGGAAATTGCCGCCGAAACTGTCGGTGAGTTTTGCTTTGATTTTACCAAGGATCACACTGTCCATGAAAGGGATTTTCATCAGGAACTTGACTTTGGTTTGCTCAAGCACCGGTTTGATCTGCTTTTTGAAGATTTTTTCGATGATAAGGGGCACCGAAAGGATCAGCCTGGGGCGTATTTCGGCAAACGCTTTAAGCAACAACTGCGGGGTTGGCATTTTACCCAGGAAGGTTACATGGCAACCGCAGGTAAACGGGTAGAGAAACTCGATGGCACAGCCATAGGCATGGGCCAGGGGCAGGAAACTCAGGATATGGTCGCCCGAAATCAATGGCATATTGGTGCGCGAATACACCATGTTGCCGGTAATATTATTATGCGTCAGCATGACCCCTTTCGAGAACCCCGTGGTCCCCGAGGTGTAAATAATGGCAAACAGCTCGGTGTTGGGAATTACCTGGGCAGGCAGTTTTTCCCTGCTAAAATCTTTTGAGAGGAGGCTACTAAACTTGTTGATGTGATCGGCTGCATGCTTTGCATGCGAATAAAGAGGCGAAAAATCGTCGAGCGAAATTACGGCCTTGAGTTTAGGCATATTGTCCTCATCCAGCACATCCCAGTTGGCTTTGTTGGCAAACAACATCACGCTGTCGGAATGATTAATAATATGCTGAACATCATTGGGTGTGAAATTGGGTAAAATCGGGACAACAACAGCCCCGTAAGTCACTATAGCCTGGTATGCCATGGCCCATTCGGCGCAGTTTTTGCCGATCAGCGATACCTTATCCCCTTTCTTTATTCCCAGTTTACCAAACAGTTTTTGTATATAATAAATGGTCCGTCCTACGTCGCCATAGGTATAACTAGCCGATCCGTAATTGGTAAAAGCCGTCAGGTCCCAGTTTTCAACTATACTGTTCCAAACAAACCGCGTGTAGTTTTCTTTTAACATAAAAGCAGGTTTTTGATGCTGACTAATTTAAATATAAAAACCCCATAAGTGTTCCGTTCGGTTGATAAATAATTTTAAAAAATTAAGCTAAAATAACGTATCTAATTATTAATCAGGCGAATAAATTGTAGGCGTGGAAACAATAAACTCTTATAAAAAAGATGCTTTCTGGTGTAAAAAGAGATACTCAGGGGCAGATTCCGTAAAAGCATATTTTAAACTTTCGGATGATTCCAACATTCTGTTTAAGTTCTTGTTATTTTTATCTCCCTGTAATACTATACCATGCAATTATTCCCAATCCATACCGGCAATTTTAAACTTGATGGCGGAGCCATGTTCGGAGTTGTTCCTAAAACCATGTGGAACAAAGTGTACCCTGCCGACGAAAAGAACCTTATTAACCTGGCCATGCGCTGCCTGCTGGTGGTCGATGGCGACCGCCGTATACTTATCGACAATGGAATAGGCGACAAACAAGATGAAAAGTTTTTTTCGCATTATTACCTTAATGGTACGCACAGCCTGCTGGCTTCGTTGCTAGAGGCTGGTTTTAAACCAGAGGATATAACGGATGTTTTTCTCACCCATTTGCATTTCGACCACTGCGGAGGTACTGTTAAACACAATTCCGATTCTACCGGCTGGGAACTTACATTTCCCCATGCAACCCATTGGCTCAGTAAACCGCAATGGAACTGGGCCACCCGCCCGAACCGACGCGAAAAAGCTTCGTTTTTACACGAAAACATGATGCCTGTTGCCGACAGCGGAAAACTTAAATTGTTCGAAGGTCCTTTTGAGCTAATTCCCGGTTTCGAAGTCCGGATTTTTAACGGGCATACTGAAGGGCAGGCTATCCCGTTTATTAAAACAGGTAAACACACCGTTGTTTTTATGGCCGACACCACGCCTACCTCGGCCCATGTGCCCTTGCCTTACATTATGAGTTACGACACACGGCCTTTGATTTCGCTGTCCGAAAAGGAAGATTTTATGAACGAGGCTGCTGCCAGCAATTATATCCTCTTTTTCGAGCATGATGCCTACTACGAATGCTGTACAATCGAAATGACAGAGAAAGGCATAAAAGTAAAGGAGCGGATTAAACTTGCCGAAGCTTTGGCAAGGTAAATATGTGTTTACCTCTCCATCTTAACACCAAATTTCCTGTAAATTAGGGGCTTGTGGGGCTATAAAAGGAAATTTATTATTCCTATACAGGTCATTACATCTAAAAAATTCTATATTTGTGGCTATCATTGTAATCAGCTATTTATTGCACCCATGCAAACCCATATTTATAAGCCGAAAAATCCCATTCGTATAGTTACAGCAGCATCGCTCTTCGACGGGCACGATGCAGCCATTAACATTATGCGCCGGATACTGCAAAGCACCGGTGTGGAAGTAATCCACCTGGGGCACGACAGGCAGGTGCAGGAAATAGTGGATTGCGCCATACAGGAAGATGTACAGGCGGTTGCCATTACTTCGTACCAGGGCGGACACATGGAATATTTTAAGTACATGTACGATTTACTGAAGGAACGCGGGTGCGGGCATATCAAAATTTTCGGGGGCGGTGGAGGCGTTATCCTTCCGGAGGAAATTGAAGAACTCCAGGCGTACGGGATTACACGCATTTATTCGCCCGACGATGGCCGTCACCTGGGTTTGCAGGGCATGATCAACGAGGTGGTCGAATTATCGGATTATCCTACAGGCAAGAATCTGAAAGTAACCAAACCCGATATACAGAAACGCGATTATCATGCCATAGCCCAGCTGATCTCGGCAGCCGAAAACCACCGGGCAGAAGTGAAAAATCTGCTTGCAGAACTCAGGGATGGATGTTCAGCTGGCACAACGCCGGTTGTAGGAATTACAGGTACAGGCGGCGCCGGAAAATCGTCGCTTGTGGATGAACTGGTACGACGTTTCCTGGCCGATTTCCCCGAAAAAAACCTTGCAATTATCTCCGTCGATCCTTCGAAACGCAAAACAGGCGGCGCCTTGCTCGGCGACCGCATACGGATGAATGCCATTAATACATCGAGGGTATTTATGCGTTCGCTGGCTACACGCCAGGCCAACCTGGCACTTTCGAAACATATTGCCGACGCACTCTGCATTGTTAAAAACGCCGGTTTCGACCTGGTTATACTCGAAACTTCAGGTATTGGACAGTCGGATACCGAAATTGTTGACTATGGTGATGTTACCCTCTATGTGATGACTCCCGAATACGGTGCCGCCACCCAGCTCGAAAAAATCGATATGCTCGATTATGCCGATATTGTGGCCCTGAATAAATCGGACAAACGGGGAGCCATGGATGCTTTGCGCGATGTGCGCAAACAGTTTGCCCGAAACCGCATGCTGTTTACTACCGATCCCGAGAAACTGCCCGTTTTTGCCACCATGGCTTCGCAGTTTAACGATCATGGTGTGAACCTGCTTTATAAAGAACTGATTGCACAAATAAATACCAGAACAAAAGCGGGATACAATTCGCAATTCACGGTTTCGGACGATATGGAGCAGATCGCAGGCATTATTCCGCCACGACGTGTGCGCTACCTCAGCGAAATATCTGAATCCATACGCAACTATAACAAGTGGGCATCGGACCAGGCTGCCATCGCCACCCGCCTATATGGACTGCATATTGCTATTGAAGAGCTTCATCATAGCACCGGATCGCCCCTCGCCCTTCATCCCTCGCCCCTCGAAGACTCGTCACCTGCACTTGCTACTGAACTCAAAAAACTTTACAAGGAAGTTCAGAAACATCTCGCACCTCAATCGCAAAGCCTCCTCGACGACTGGCAGCGTAAAGTCAGCCATCTGAAAAAGGACACTTACAGCTACCAGGTACGAGGCAAGGAAGTAAAGGTGCAGACGTATACCGAATCGATGTCGCACCTGCGCATCCCAAAAATTGCCATGCCTAAGTACAAGGACTGGGGCGATATCCTTTACTGGTGCCTTACCGAAAATGTTCCCGGTGAGTTTCCCTATGCCGCCGGATTATATCCTTTCAAACGCGAAAACGAGGACCCTACCCGCATGTTTGCCGGCGAAGGCGGCCCCGAACGCACCAACAAACGCTTTCATTATGTTTCGCTGGGCATGCCGGCTAAACGGCTTTCAACCGCCTTCGACTCGGTAACTTTATACGGTGCCGATCCCGGCAGGCGGCCTGATATTTACGGCAAAATAGGCAATTCGGGCGTTTCGGTTGCCTGCCTCGATGATGCCAAAAAATTGTATTCCGGCTTTAACCTTTGCGACCCGGCTACTTCCGTTTCGATGACTATCAACGGTCCTGCTCCTGCCATGCTTGGTTTCTTTTTAAATGCCGCCATCGACCAGCAATGCGAGTTGTATATCCGCAAAAACAGGCTTGAAGATGAGATCGACTGGAAAATCAAGGCCATTTACCGTAAGCATAGGACCAAAAGGCCTTCGTACCAGGGTAAACTGCCGGCAGGCAACAACGGGCTGGGGCTCATGCTGCTGGGAATTACCGGCGACCAGGTGTTGCCCGACTATGTGTATAACAAAATAAAAGCCGAAACCATATCGAATGTCCGCGGTACCGTGCAGGCCGATATACTTAAAGAAGACCAGGCGCAGAACACCTGCATTTTCAGCACCGATTTCGCCCTCCGGCTTATGGGCGATGTACAGCAGTATTTTATCGAACATAATGTCAGGAATTTCTATTCCGTGTCCATTTCGGGTTACCATATTGCCGAAGCCGGAGCCAATCCGATTACCCAGCTTGCCTTTACACTGGCCAACGGCTTTACATACGTTGAATATTACGCTTCTCGCGGGATGGATATCGACAAGTTTGCACCCAATCTATCGTTTTTCTTTTCCAACGGTATCGATCCCGAATATTCGGTAATGGGACGCGTTGCCCGCCTGATATGGGCCAAGGCCATGAAAGGACTTTACAAAGCCGATTCCCGCTCACAGATGCTCAAGTATCACATTCAGACTTCGGGCCGTTCGCTGCATGCACAGGAAATTGACTTTAACGATATACGCACCACCCTGCAGGCCCTGTACGCTGTTTACGACAACTGCAACTCGCTGCATACCAATGCCTACGACGAAGCCATCACCACCCCTACCGAGGAATCGGTGCGCCGTGCTATCGCCATACAAATGATTATCAACAACGAACTCGGCCTCACCAAAAACCAGAATCCAATACAGGGATCGTTTATTATCGAAGAACTTACCCACCTGGTTGAAGAAGCCGTCCTTGCCGAATTTGACCGTATTACCGAGCGCGGCGGTGTGCTGGGCGCCATGGAAACCATGTACCAGCGAGGAAAAATACAGGAAGAATCGCTGTATTACGAACACCTGAAACATACGGGCGAACTGCCGATTATGGGAGTAAATACCTTCCTGTCGAGCAAAGGCTCTCCGACCATTATCCCGAAACAGGTAATACGCGCCACCAAAGCCGAGCAGGAATACCAGATCGAAATGCTCGATAACCTGCACCGATCATGGGAAACCGAGAGTAGTGAAAAACTTCAGAACTTACGCACCTCGGCACTGCATAACGGCAATCTTTTCGAAAGCCTGATGGAAGCTACAAAATACTGCTCACTGGGGCAGATAACGCAGACGCTGTTTGAGGTGGGCGGGCAGTATAGAAGGAATATGTAACAGGTCAAATGGCAAAAGGTAAAATGGGGTGTTTAATAGTGCTTTTGGGAATATTAATTTTAGTTTTTAATAATAATCCGAGAACCTGCTTAACTTTCTGACTGTGAACACCGGCCAATTCGCTGCCCTCAATAACTTTACCTGCATAAAACGCAGCTTGCGTTTTAGTTCCCCTTGTTAGCGCATCTTTCATTCTGATGCGTGCGCAGAAAACCCTAGAGTTTATGCGGTTTACACCGACAGGCAGATGTATTATAATCTCTGCTGATACAGTTTATTTTACACTCCTGCCAGCAAGAGTCATAACGCCATCCTCAACTTGCAATAAACCTTCCGCAACTTGCAATAAACCTTCCGCAACTTGTACTAAACCTTCCGCAACTTACAATAAACCTTCCGCAACTTGCAATAAACCTTCCGCAACTTGCAATAAACCTTCCGCAACTTGTACTAAACCTTCCGCAACTTGCAATAAACCTTCCGCAATTAGCAATAAACCTTCCGCAACTTGCAATAAACCTTCCGCAACTTGCAATAAACCTTCCGCAACTTGCAATAAGCCTTCCGCAACTTACAATAAACCTTCCGCAACTTGCAATAAACCTTCCGCAATTTACAACAAGCCTTCCACAAGTATCAATAAACCTTCCGCAATTTACAACAAGCCTTCCGCAAGTTCCAATAAGCCTTCCGCAATTAGCAATATGCTTGCCGCGAGTTATCAAATTAAGATCTCCAGTTCATACGCTTTCTTTTTGTCCCGTAAGGGACAATATGCCGGTAACAAAAAACAATAAACCACTGTTTTAAGTGCCGTAAGGTACGCGACAAAGCAGAATGAGACGTCCGTCCTTATCTTCCTGATGCCGAGCAGCAGAGAAAGCAAACAAAACTATTATTGAGGTATACTCTGTATCTACAAAAAATTTCTTGTTGCTGAGAGTCCGGCCTAATCGGATTATTTATTAAATGCAACAACTTGGTGAAAGTTAGTGTTTTCGTGCCTTTGTGGCGATTTTCATACCTGCCGCCCAGTCTCAGAGCTACAAAGAATTCAATAAGTTTATGCATAATTCAGGCTTATCCTGATTAAGGTAAAAAACAATTAAATTTGTGTTACTTAAACACAACCCATGCTGAAAATTGCAAAAATTTCGTTCCGGATTGTACTCATCCTGGTAATCCTTTTCCTAGTAACCCGCACATTTAAGAAAGCCGACGAAACCCACTACGGACCAACGGCAGCAGCCGTGTTTGCCAAGGGTAATGCACCCGACAGCACCCGGAACGAAATTCTTTTGCAACTGCGGAAATTCCAGTCTGGATATACCAAACGGGATGTGAAGCAGGTGGAGGCCTTTATGCAGTCGCTTTATTCGAAGGAAAATATCCTGGTTATTGGTACCATGCCCCGTGAGATTTTCGTGGGATACAAACAGGCAACCGAACTTGTGAAAAGCGACTGGGAATCGTGGGGAAATTGTCGTTTTGCGGTCGACAGCGCGGCAATTTCATCATCCGGGAATACCGCATGGTTTGCAGTAAGAGGTTATGTAGAATTCGACCTTTCGCCTCTGCTGGTTTTGCCTTTGCGTTTAACCGGGGTAATGGTAAAAGAAGAAGGGATCTGGAAATTTCAACAACAGCAATTCCAGTTTGATACCGATTTCAGTTTCAGTATGCTGGCATGCCTGCTGCTGTTTTCCTGGCTGCTTGCAGACGGCATTACTCTTATTATTTTCGGGGTAAAGAGCTACGGGAAACAGCGTTAATTCAACTTTTTATTCCTGGGGCATCCGTCCCTGCGACTGCCGTTCGAGCATCCAGCCGGGATATTCAGGCGCCAAAGCACTTAAAACATCCAATTGCTGCATTTCGTCAGCCGAAAGTTCAAAGCGTGTTGCTGCTATATTATCAAGAAGCTGTTCCTGCTTTTTAGCACCGATAATAATGCTTGTTACCGCAGGTTTATTAAGGATATAAGCCAGTGCAACCTGTGCTGCCGAAGCATTGTGATCGGCACCCACCTGCAAAAGAACATCTATAATATCGTATGCTTTTGTTTTGTTTAGAGGTGGGAAATCAAACGTATCCCTGCGGCTGTCGCCGGCCACCTCGGTGTTGCGGGTAAATTTACCCGATAAAAAACCTCCTGCCAGCGGGCTCCATGGCATCAGGGCTAGTCCTTCGCTAAGTGCAAGCGGCACCAGCTCGCGCTCCACATCTCGTGCGGCAATGCTGTAATAGTTTTGCAGTGCAACAAATTTGGTCCAGCCCATTTTGTTGGCTATGCCGTTTGCTTTTGCCACCATCCATGCAGGGTGATTACTTATGCCCAGGTAACGGACTTTCCCGGCACGCACCACATCCTCGAGGCCGCGCATGGTTTCTTCAAGAGGTGTAAGTGTGTCGACACCGTGAATATAAAGCAGGTCGATATGCGAAAGACCGAGACGTTTCAGGCTGTCGTCGACTGAATCCGCAATATGAAGCCTCGAAAGGCCTACCTGGTTGGCACCGCTACCCATTCGTATACGCAATTTGGTTGCAACCACTACCTGGGGCCTGGCTATTCCAAGGCTGCTGAGGGCTTTTCCCAGCATGATTTCCGACAATCCTTCCGAATAGGCATTGGCTGTATCGATAAAATTAATACCGCTGTCGATTGCTGTTTTAATGAGCCGGTTAACTTCGTCCTGCGGCAGTTCGCCTATAGCTTTCCAGTATCCTTTGCCACCAAAAGTCATGGTACCAAGACACAGTTCCGAAACCAGTACACCGGTTTTACCTAGTTGGTTGTATTTCATAGGATTTTTTTTAAATATCAGACAAGGATTTTTAAACTCTCGTTACTCTTGCAGATCACTAGTGTTTTCTTTCCGCATATTCGAATAAAACCCATCCACAATGGCTCTGGCTTGTTCCAGGTTTTCGTTTGAAACAAATACTTTTGCCGAAGAGCCTTTTGTAGGAAGTATGTTCCATGGGAGTGAGTATGCCTGAGTAAGAATAGTAAAAATACCGTTATCTTCGAGTATGCTTTTTAACAGCCCCGCTTCCCAGGCTGATCCTTCGAAAACTTCGTACGGTGCCTGGTTTTCAATTTTTTCAACCATGGTAAGAGTCGTTGCAATTCGCATGTAAATGTACAGCTATTTTTACTGTTTCCTGCCAAAAGGAACAGTAAATCCAAGCCATGGAATGGCAATAAACCTGCCAATATCCGATGATAACGGCATAAACAGACCGTAATCGAATCCGACTTTTCTAATAATGGTTCTTCCGCCAACTGATATAAGTACAAGGCTTAAATTGGCTGAATTAATGAAATAGTTTTCAGTAAGCAAATATCCTCTCGGACCAGTGCGGACCATTCCGCTCAGGGTTATTATCGGTTTCTTTGCCCATTCACCGGCTGCATAGCCATAACCGAATCCTAACGTCAGATTATTATTCCGGTTTCCAATGGTACCCAGGCCGTAAACTATTCCAAACCCGGTACCTTCACCCAACACAGTGCCTGCAATGGCACCTGCTCCCAGGTTAAATTTATCCTTAACAACCGGTACGGAAAATTTGGGGACAATCCAGACCGGGGTGGAAGCTCCTGAAAAGAAAAATGCGGGTATTATTCCTGCTCCGACAGAAAAATAATCGGTAATACCCACACTTGCCTGGTTCCATAATACCCAGATGTTCTGGTAATATCCTTCTCCCTTTTTTAATCCATATCCGTTTGGTGACCAGAAATATCGGCCGGATTGAGGATTTTCGGACCAAAGTTTTCCGGCCTTCATGTTCGAAGGTTTCAGCCATGTAAGTGTCTTGATAGAAGTCCGGGGAATTGAAACCTTACCAAGCAATTTGGTTTCAAGAATAACATTTATTGAATCTTCAGCTGCCATCAGTCCAATAAACTCATTTCCGTCTTTAATTTCAATACGGCAAAGTTTCGATGAGTCGGGCTGTTCCTGGCTGAAAGCAGTGGTTGCAGTTAAACCAAAAAACAAAATCAGGAATAATAACATTAGATTTTTCATGGCTGGTGGTTGTTCGTAATGGATTAAACCGAAACCGGAATACATTTCCATATACTTTGCTTAAAAGGACTAACAACTGCTCCTGTTCAAATGTTCAATATCAGGTGCAATTCAAGGTGGCTTGTTTCATGACACGTGAAAATGTAATTTAAAAAATCTCTGCCACTTATCCAGGCTGGTAGATGATTCGAACCAAATCCGCTATGGAATTTTAGAACCGGAAATGCCAAAATCAGCACTTTTACCCTCCGATGCCACTAATTATTGGCTCAAATGGCCATTATATCCTATCTTTGCCGCTAAAATTTAATTCACACAAACAAATTATGGAATCAAAGCATAACCTGTTATCAACCCTATCCGAAAGCATAAAGAAAGCCCAAAACGGAAATGTTTTTTTTGAAGAAATTTATTCAAACCCGCTTTCAACAACTGCAGGCAAAAATGAATTTCTTTTCTTTATAAAACCTGAAATCACGATTGAATCATCCAAAATAAAGCTCGACCTGATTCTAAACCTTGTGTTGGGGAAAGTTGAAACTTTCGGATTAACAATCCGGAACGTTAAGATTTTATCGGCTGCATACCTTGAAAAATATAACATTATTGCCCAGCATTACGGTGTTATTAATAAAATAGCCTCGAATGCCGTTGCAAACATGTCGGAATCGGCCAAGGAGAAATTCAAGGCTTTGTATGGCAAATCGGTCGGCGAAGTAAAAGTGCTGGGAGGCAT